>WFMU01000339.1 GCA_015488935.1 Flavobacteriaceae bacterium
ATATTTTCTAGTCTTTATTTTAAAGATTTATATTCTAGAAAAAGTATTTATACGCAAGAGGTATTTTATAGTATTACAATTGTTAGCCATGAACGATTGAAACTTAATATTGGAGGTGGTGATGAGGGCTTTGCATTGGTTTTAAATCCTAGTTTTATAGATGGAGATGTCTCTGAATTTCCGTTATCTTTATTATATAAATGGCCTCTATTAAAATATATAGATGGTTTTGATTTAGATACATTTGATTTTTCAATAGAATCTATTTACAGTTTATTACTTGATATTGGAAATATTGATGAAGCACAACTCTTTAATATGCTAATTGAAACTTTCTATCCTGATTTTTCAGAAGATGAAAGCGAAGAGCCTTTTCAAAAATTCGTAGATGACTTTAATATTAATAATAACCCAACAACTCCTATCCAATACAATGTATTGGGAAGTTATTTAGAAATAATTGAAGATTTAATAACACAGCTATCATCTAATGGTAATGATTTTAGTATTATTGATATTGTTATAAATGATTATCTTTCAATAGATGATGATTTTGGTACAGTTAGTAAAAAATTAGAACGTTTATTTTTTAATGTCTTCGGGGGTTTCACTATTAGTAATTTTCAAAATTTTCTACTTCCAATATTTACAGTATCTCTAGATAGTTTAAATTTAGCACTAGAATTCCCAAGAACGTGGTTAAAACCAATTAATCCTATAACTTTAGAAGTTATTGAAGATGATAGCATAAAATCAATGTTAACATACAATGTTGGTAGTCTCTATTATTCATCAGAAGAAGGCTTTGAGTTTCAACAAGCAGACTCTTTCACTCTTTCACCATCACAAATAGGAAATACAGGTATATTAATAGACATACACAATCTAAAATTTGATTTTAGAACAGATAGAAATATCCCAGAAGCAACTACAGACGGAAGACCAGATAGTTTTAAAGGAGTTTATGTAGAATATGCCGCATTAACCTTACCAAAAAAATGGTTCAATGATGAAGATAATCACGACCAAACTACAGCACGTATTGCAGGTTATAATTTATTAATTGGCTCAGGAGGCCTTTCTGGTACTATTGCATTAGAAACCGTATCCTATATTAATTCTGATGGTAATATTACAGATTTTTATTCAAGTCATTTTTCATTTAATTATCCAATACAAGCTATTGCAAATAATACAATAACAGATATAGTCGATTATAGTGCACTACTTGCATATCTAAACACTCCCGAAAATAAAAACTACCAATATATATATCCTTTAAGTATCACAAAAGCAGATAATTCAGAACTCACTTTTAATAATACGGCAGCGTTTCATAGTTATTTGAATACACTAGGAACTGAAAGTTCAAAACTGATAAAAAAACTTGGAGGTAACGGTTTCGAAATATCATTTACCAGTTTTGATATGACCTTTAAACAAGGAAATATTGTAGAATCAAATATAGTAGGTGGTATGAAAATACCTCGACTTAAAGATTCTCAAAACGAAGTTGCCGAAATAGAAATAAAAGGACATCTTGATGAAGATGGAGGTTTTAATATTACCGCATCCGAACAAGATGGCTTTGCACCATTAAAATTACCAGGAGTATTAGAATTATATATTCAATCCTTAGAAGTTGGTAGAGATAGCAGCAACGAACCATTCTATATAGGTACCTCTTGCGAAATACAATTTACCAATCAAATAATGGATAAATTTTTAGGCGGACAACGCATAAAAATAGACCACATGCGTATCTATAGCGATGGTAGTTTTGAAATTGGAGCCATATCGGTACCAACAACATTTACCATAAACTTAGGACCTGTAGAAATAACAATAACAGGTATTAATTTTGGCTCTTACCAAGAAGAAGATGATACTGGAACAATGCGTAAATACAACTACTTTGGTTTTGATGGTGCCATAAGCCTAGACCCAATAGGTGTAGATGCACGTGGTGAAGGAATAAAATATTACTACACCACAGATGATGGTGCTGGAAAACCACACCATTCCTTTATAAGAATAAAAACCATTGGTGTAGATTTAACCATCCCTGGAAATGCCTCTGCAAGTAACGCAACTGCCATTATTAAAGGATGGCTGTCCATTAACGAAAATGAATACGCAGGAGGAATCTCTTTAAAACTACCAAAACTAAACATTGCAGGTGGTGCCGATATGCGTTTACAACCTAAACCACCAGCATTTATAATAGATGCTTATTTAGATTTACCAATAGCAATTCCATTAGCTGCAACTGGACTAGGAATTACAGGTTTTAGAGGTCTAGCAGGATTTAGATACGTTGCCGAAAAAGAAGCTGTAGGCCTACATTCGCATGACGATAGTTGGTACGATTATTATACCTATCCGCCAAGAGGCGTACATGTTACCAAATTTAATGGTCCAGATAAAACAGAAAGATATACCAATCCTGTATCCTTAGGAGCAGGTGTTACCATTACCACCATGGGAAGTAGTGATGTAATATCGTTACGTGTTATGGTATTGCTATCCATTCCAAACATGCTACTTATAGATGGTAGAGCAAGTATTTTAAGTAAACAATGGGGATTAGACGATAGTGGCGAACCACCATTCTTTGCCTTTTTAATTATTGCAGATAACGGTATTGAAATAGGTGCTGGTTTAGACTTTAAATTACCACAAGATAACGGTAATATTATCGATTTACATGTAGCCATGCAAGCAGGATACTTCTGGGATAATCCATCTGGATGGTACCTAAATATGGGTACAAAAGACGACCCAATTACTGCCAAAGTATTAAAATTGGTAGAAATGGAAAGCTACCTAATGCTATCGGCAAGTGGTATTGAAGCTGGAGCTAAAGTAGTTTTTGATATTGACGAACACTTTGGACCTATACGCGTAAAAGCATGGTTAAAAATAGAAGTTGGCGGATTTATTAGTTTTGAAAGACCTCAAGTTGGTGGCCATTTAGAAGTAGATGCAGGTGCACGAGTAGATTTATTTGGTATCATTACCGTAAGTGTTAATTTCTATACCTTCTTCTCTGCAGAAGCAGCTAAACCATTCTTAATTTATGGCGAAGTTAGAGTGTGTGGAAAAATTAAAGTCCTATTTGTTAAAATTAAAGTTTGTGCAAACGTTAAATTTAAATGGGAAAAAAATAGAACAATTGATACAACACCAATTGCGCCATTACCAGTTACAACAGGAACAACAACAAAAACCGATATGGTTAAAGGTATCCACATGCTAACAGGAGAAACTTTTAATGTTGTTAATTTCGGTACTACTATTCCGTCTATTTCTGCTACAGCATTTGATAATGCCATTATACCACTAGACACCTATATAGATATTAAATTTGATAAAGGACTTTTACCAAATACCGCTGTTAGAAGCAAAATTGGTGGTTATAACAATCCGCCAGAAGGACATGAAGATTTAATACCACCAATACGTGTATCGCGAAGTGGTAGAGAGTTAAGACAAGTAAAACACCAATACAAAATAACCAATATTGAACTATTTGCAAGTGATGGTAATGCTTGGCAACCTTATGATCCTTATAAGGCAGTTGTAAGTACCGATGATGTAAATAATGGTCTTGTCTCTAATTTAAAAATGGGACATTGGCAAAAATCTAATAAAGAGTATAATGCCATTCGTATTTTAGGAAATTCGCCATTCTCCTACACCCAACAAGGAGAACCTGGCTGGTTTATACCAGAACAAATAGGAATAACTGCTGCTAGTTTATTTTGTGAAGCACAACCAAAAGAACCAAAATGTGTAAATTGGAACCAAAAACCTGTAGGCACAACATTGTGGACTCCAAATAGACCTACTATATATGATGATTTGTATTTTAATGCAGTTATTTCTAATTCTAACATTGTAGGAAACACCTTCAACCTTAGAATGACTATTGTAGATACTCCAAATATATTTAACATACCTCACGCGTTATCATTTCCTAATTCGAGTGAATTAAAAATAAAATTACCAAAACCATCCGTTAAAGTAGAACTAAAATTATCCTCTAATGCACAACAAGTAAAAGTAAGCTTTTATAAATCACATTTACCAGCAGGTTCCTTTTTAATAGAATATGTAGAAACGGAAACTGTAATCTATCCATTAGATGATTTAAATGGTCTAATTTACGAGAGTGTTGTACCTATAACAAAGATAAAAATAGTACCTGAAGCAACCAACCAACAGCAAATAGATGCTATTAACGAACAAATAGAACAATTATTTATAGAAACCTATACCTACTATACAACACACCCAACTGAAATACCTCTACAAGGCATAACAGAACCAATAGATATTACACAATATCGTTCACTAACCACACAATTAACCGAATTATTAACCGTTGGATGTACCGCAATACAAAATCAAAATAACCAACAAGCAAGAAGTTTAGGCTGTAATAGACATCCTATTTATTGCGCTTTGTACGATAGCTTATATCAAGTATCTTTGAATTGTACTAATACTTTTGATTGTAAAAATCAAGTTCATGCTATCTTTAAATCGTTTGAAAATCAACATCCAAGAGAATATAAATATATATATAGTATTTTAAAGGCATCTGGAGCTTGGGTTGCTTTTGAAAATGCAACAAATATTACCGAGCTTAATACGGCATTAAATACTTATTTAAATTTAATAGATCAAGAAGGAAATTGTACCTGCCAAGATAACACTACTTATGTGTGTAATACACAAATACATCAAATATGCTATACAACCAAACAAGATAGTGATTACAACATTAATATTCCTAGTCAACAAGAAATACAAGAAGATTATGAAGCAACTGTAAATGCAATCAATAAAGTTGTAGAACCAATTTGGAGACCAAATACCAAATATTACGTACACTTTACCTTAGAAGATGAAGTAAATGGAGTGTCAAATCCTTTTGAGTATTACTACGGATTTAAAACTGCAGGACCAATTGGTCATTACCACAATGCACCAAACGTAGTTTATGGAAATCAATACAATACTGAAAATCCACCAGCACTTATAAATAGAGATGCTTATGGAAAATTGACAAATCCAGATGAATTTGCATTAACATCTTTAAATAATTATATCGATTACAAACGCTCATATCCTAATGCAAATGGTGATTTATTAAATGCTAAACCATTATTTTATGGTGGAAATGAAAGCGAAATATTACTATTTTTTATTAAACCTTACGTATATCACATGTTTAAAGATGTTTGGGATGCTAATAATGGTTTATCTATAATTGATAATCAAATACAAGCATTAAAAATATTTATTAAAGACCCTGTCTTAGATGTAATAATACCGCATCCTATGACTACCGAAGTTGAAACTATAGTACCAAGTGCCACCGAAATATGGAATGAAGATAATAACTCGCAAATGCCAGAGTATTTACAATTTTTACATAACCTTGCAGATAGTAATGACAATTGTATATTTACAGGTGGAAATCCAATAAAACCAGCAAATCATTTTACCGAAGTTAAATTAGGCAACTTAAAACCTACAAAACTATATACTGCAATTATTACCAATACATTTGGTACTAAAACCATACAATCTGCTGAAGATCCAAACACATCAGTTGTAGTTCCGAACACTTTAGAGGTACATAAATTTGTTTTTGAAACTTCTAAGTATGCAAATTTTGAAGAACAAGTGATGAGTTTCCAATTAAAAGACAGTAACGATGTACACAAACACGATGCTATTTTTAATATTGAAATACCTCTAACTACTACTGCTATTTCAAATGCCCTTACTATTGTAAAATCTAACGGTGGAACCAATCCAGAGTTTTTAGATCCATTTGATGCGGTAATGGAAGGTGTCTTAGGAATTAATCCGTTAGACCCTCCAGTTACTACAGAATTTAATTTTATTAAAAATAGTAATACAGGAGATACTATTGCACTATGGATTAGAAATCCTGAACCATTTAACGACCCTAAAATCCCTTTTGATATAATTAAAGGAGATATCTCTGTTAATGATATCGATACACCATTACAATATGGTACTGTAAATATTTTGGGTTCTTCTAATAATAATGATACTAATTATAAAGTGTTATTCTCCAAAGATTATTCACAAGTTTTATTCATGCTTGAAATTAACAATAGTTTTAATCCTATTACAGATAATACATTAAAACTAAAATTTAAATATTTAAAATGGAACGGTAATATATACGAAGTAGCAACAGATTTAGAGGTAATAGAAATAAATCAAATAAACGCTTAAGAACATGACATTTATTAATCAATATTCAGCACATAGAGCTTATACATATAGCAAAGAGTTTAAAGAAAATAACAAGCCGTTTATTTATGCTCTCGGAAAATCAAAAGACGAAGGTTCCATATCTAAAATAGATACTAATGGAAATACCGTATGGGAAAAAAGCTATTCTTTTAATCTTAGAGAGCCTCTTTCTTTACAAAAAATAATACAACTCAAGGTAAAAAGTTCTCCATTAACTAAAGGAATTACAGTAACACAATATATCATTCATGCAAAATCAGCAACAAAAAAACATTATTTAATTAGCATTAATACAAATGGTAGTATAAATTGGTTTAAAAATATTATATGGAAAGATATATCATTTGATTTATTTATAGATACCGTAAGTACTTATGACCCTTTATACGGTGCACATATAGTACTTACCAACAATCTAGGATTAAACTTTTACGCTAAAATTAATCCTTCTGGAAATTTAATGTATGGTGCAGATTTACGTTCTAAATTACCTTTTAATGTAAAAGCAATTCAATCGCATGATAAAGGGTTAGCTGCTGCTGGAGAAACTATTGGTAAAATAACCAATGGAATTGTATTTGATATACATGGTGCTGGAGAAAACATCTACGTTGCCTCTCCAACGATTATTAACAAAGATATAAATATTCACGATTTACAATTTAAATATAATGGCAATGGTTTTTTTGTTTCAGGATATTTAAAAAAAGAACGAGCTGTCTTTGTTGGTAATATTAAAAATGTTGCTAATTTTAAATACTTTCCAAAAATCAATTCACAAAATGCCAAAATACAATTAACTAATACCAATGTATATCTTTTACAAACGAACCAATCTAAAGGAATTAATGGCGTTTTAAACAAGCTAACTACCGCGTTAAATATTAATTGGACAAAAGAAATACGTTTTGATATTAAAGAAAATGCTATAAGCAATTTTACGTTCAACGAAAACACAAATACGATTACTGCAAATACAAATGGATTAGTATTTGCTACCGTAGTACATACTAACCACAATTTGGATAGTTGCTTAACTTTTAACCTAGAACAAGCAATAACACCAATACCAATAAAAACAAGTAGCTTTAAAATTACTTTAAAAAATCAAATCATTTCTTTAAATGACCTTAAAATAAAGGCGAAAAATTTGAGTTCAAAGAAAATGGAATTTTGTCTTGGTGGAAACTCCGATGAAGATACTAGTTCACACACATTTACTATTTCTAAAAACACCGAACTACAATCTTCGCATATTTACTTGCAAGCTGCTGGATCAAAAGGTACAGATGGAAGTCTTAGAGGAATACATTTAAGATGGATGTTTAAGAATTATTTAGGACAAACACACCTTCCGAAAGGAAATTATGCACAAACAACAAATAATTTTAATAAAGAAAACGATTTTGTAAAAATATATAGAGCACCTTACATTAGCAAACAAACAGTCTTAGATTTTTCTAAACCAGCAAATGTAATTGACAACCAAAACAATGTTTGGATGTACAGAATAGAAAATAAGCAATTTTATGTTTATTTTAGAAATAGTGCAAAATACAGTCAAGTACTCGCAACAATAAATCCACAAATAAAACCGATACTATTTTTAAAAAATTACGGTAGTGAACTTATTGAAGTAGAACACAAAACCGAACTATCATTTCGAATTATTACGGTAAATTCTGATGTAGATACAAGCATTCAGCTAGAAAGTTTGTCTGTTGACACTAATACACTAACAGCAACAAAACATCTATCATCAAGGAATTCATTTACTGGACTAGGCAGTATTGAAGAAGAAAATATTAGAAGTATTCGATATAGAACTACAAATGGTATTATTATCAAAATAATCTTTGAATTATATAGCGATGCATTAAATGCGATATATGAAACATCTAACTTAAAATATTTAGGTAGTTTCTCATTAACACAAAATGACGCTATTGCTACAAATCGTTTAGAAGCGGTAAGTGGAACAATAAATGGAAACTGGCCAAGATTTAATGGAGATGACAAAGTAAATACCGCAAATTATATAGAACGGTGGAAAGGAAATGAAAATCATCCGTATGGAAATCAAACAGCATACTACGAATATTTTGATAGAAATTTAAAAACAACTGTTAAACGATATGTTGAATTAAGTGATGTAGATGCAAATAATCCTCAAGCAATCGAAGGAATTCCTTTTAGTGAAATATTACCCGAAGATGTTAGCAATCAAGAAGATGATTTAACAAATATTGCAAATCTAAATATGCTAAATATGGCTGCTATGGATTTCCATACTGCTAGAATACTTGGTTTAGGACATATCGATTCTTCTGTAGAAATTGAAAATCCCTCACTAGAATATTTTTATTTAGCAGAATATACAACACTTGCAAATATTACTAATGGACAACTAGATAGTGGTGCCACAGAAAAACAACATGTCTATTTATCTTTACCAACATCTATTTCGGAAGAAAGATTACCATATCCTCTAGATTTAATAGAACCTAAATACGGAATTATACGAAGTGAGGAAACATCTGGACAACAAAGTCAACTAGATAGTGAAGGATATACCTCAGACGGTAAATCTAGATTTATAAGTCTATTTCTTGATGAATTACCAGAAAACCCAATAAATATTCCTTTTTTTATTACCGATATTTCCTTCAGTACTTCCGAAAATACCATTCCAATTTTTGCAGGAATTGAATATAGAAAGAATGGAGAAAATTGGAGAAGACCAGAATTATCGAATACAGACCAATATAAAAACTACCCAGGTACAGCAACTAGTATTAACGAAACCGTACCTTTATTACTTCCAGAACCTAACGAAGCTTTATTTATACATAGAGAACGAGAAGATGGAGTTCATGAATATGGCTCTTATGGTATCAATTGGTTCTCTAGAGCACAAATGAGCACTATTATTTGGCAAGTAAAAACTACTTTTAAAGCAAAGAAAAAATTATTACCACCATCTAATATCAAATCTTTATTAATTGTTGAAGAAAGTCCATTACTACTTTCTTCGGCAGATGAACAGGCTTTATTAGAACCTCTTTTAAATGATGCTGATGAAGACAATACCTTAATAAGACTAACCTTTGATTATCATATCTTCCAAGATTTAATTAGCTACCAAATAAATGATGAATCTATGGGTAGTTTTACAAATCCACTACACGAAGATGCCATTTTTAAAGATAGTAAAGAAATTTTTGCAGATGAAGTTGAAATTTTCTTTAGAGATAGAACACCTAGAACCGTATCTGGTAAAATAAAACAAATTACTCCAGATACAGACAATGTACGTATGATTATCCGAACCGAAGAATACCTTCAAACAAGTAACAATACTACAATTGTACCAGAAATTCCAACTAATGAATATGCCAATTTTATAGGAAGTATCTTTATGTTTAATGGCGATAAATATATAATTCATTTGGTAGAATCTTCTAGTGTTACAGGCGAAGGACCAAAATTTACGGTGTATAAAAAATTAGTCTCAGAATCCATGCTAAATGGAACACCTTTAGACCCAAATGCACTGCTTACCATTCCTAATATTACAGGAAATGTACTGTTTAACACCATCGAAAATATGGCTACCGAAGCCACTTGGGGAAGTACAAATCCATTTAATTACAAAATTAAAATTGGAGATAATTGGAATATTCATAGAGAGGTTATTGATGACGAAAGTATTGGTGGAGTTCCTGAGAAAATTTTAGAAAAATCGAGAGGTGTTTGGTACAATGCAACTATTGAAACGGTGCTACAACCAAGAGAACTATATACTAATGGCGAATTGCAATACGAAGATGATGGGCAAGGAAATCTAATACCTGTTATTGAGCATGTGCATCTAGGTATGTATAAAATTACTTCGAATGAATTAGGAAATTTAGTCTTAAATAACCATCCACAATTCGCTTCACATCATGTAAACTGGCACAAAGGAATCATTAGAATTCACACCCAAGAAAGTCCAACTAAAAAACGAAAAGTACTCGATGTTGTTAAAATTGAAAATATTGGAAGTTCTGCCGAAAATTTAGTAATTCATGTTTTTGACCAAGGCTTTTTAGATGTAGATGAAAATGGAGATAGTATTAACGAACAAATAGTAACTGGAACAAATATTGAGGTTAACTATTATCCAAGTTATAAAATATATCTCTATAAAGATGCAACACATCATTTAACCAAAGATTATATCTTACCACAAACTGGAGAAGGTATGAAATACACCATTTTTGGCTTACGGAGTAATCCAATTCCAATTCCAGATATGATTATAGACAATCATAAATCTAAAATAAGTACACCATCGGTAATGTTTACACAAGAGATAATAAAACCACAAGTACCTGTGTTATCCGTTCCAAATCAATATATTTTTGCAACAAGACCAGATACTTTTGGAAGATCTACATTTACGCTAAAACCTACATTTGCACATGAACCACATGCTGTTATTTTTTATAGAACAAATGAACATGCTGTTTTAAATGCTTTATACCGTCCAGAAACAGTAAAACAAATTGTTCTTAAATTAAAAGAAATTGAAAATATCGATCAAAGAGTAAATCGATGGCAGAATTTATTAGCGTTTAAATATCTTTATACAGAAACCTTTCAAACCGATGGACAGTTTTTTATCTATCCAGAAAATACTGATGGATATCGTTTTCCAAATCCAGACAAAACTGCATTATTTGAAACAATTAATAATGTAATTCGCTTTAGATATAAAGAAGCAGGAATTACATTAAATACAAGTGATTTATACGATTTAGGAGATAATACGGTAACACCAGAAATACTTGGAGATAGAGGAAGTTTAACTCCTTTCGATATAGCCATTCCAGCAATTGGAGATTTTGAAGCAGTAACATTCGTAGAATATATTAAATATGCAATTTATAATGCTTTTGTTCCATTAACAGAAATTCCATTAATTTACCAATATATAAATGGAGAATCTTATCAGCCAGTAAATAAAAAACAAAACATTAGAAAAGCTAATGGCGATTTACTTTCTCCTACAGATTCAGAATTTGATATTGCACCAATGGCAAAACGATTTAATGTAGATGAAGATAATAATCCTGTTATAGGCATACAATTCACTGATTTTAAATTAGACGGTACATCAGACAATCTTTATTTTTACGCCATGAGGGAATCTGGTTCTACCATGCAAATGGGAGATTTTAGTCCAATACTTGGTCCAATAAAATTGGTAAATACAAAACCACCAAAATCACCAGATATTAAACGAGTGATGCCTGTTTTAGAAAATACCATCTTAAATATTAAACCCGGAATTTCTGTAGAAATTAATGCCTATCCAAAGGTGCAAAATATAAAACAAATACGTTTATACAGAACTTTAGATGCTAGTAAAGCTCTAGCAATTAGGTCTATGGATTTAATAAAAACGATTGATTTAACAGCAGATAATCAAATTGCAAATAATATATGGAAAGTAAAAGATGAATTTGACGATTTAGGTTTTGTTCCATATAGCGACCCATTATACTACAGAATTACAGCTTTACGAGAAGTTGAATATGTAGATAAAGGAAATATGGTTGGTTCATCAAATCCGTTAATAACAGAATATGTACCATCAATACCATCAAAACTACTAATTAGTACCGTAGTAGAAAGTTCTAATCCAGAATCGCCAAGCTTAACCTATGGTTTTGATGCAAATGCAGATACAAGCATTATAAATCAAGTAATTTTAAAATGGCAGAAAACGGTATATAACGGTAAATACCATGTTTACAAAATGAATACACAAGGAAATTGGGTTAAAATTCATGAACTTTCTTCCAATTTAGAAGAAATTCAATTACTACTTAGTGATACCTCACTTGCAAATGGAACACTACAAATAGAAAGTACAGAAGGAAAACCAATATACCATCATTTTAAAGTAATTGCAGAAAATTCTGTAGGTATGCTAAGTACAGAAGACAAAATAATAACCATACCAAACACAACAAATGTAGATACTAACCAAGGAATTGGCAGTATGATTATTGGAAATACAAATATTATTAGATAAAATAAAATACAAGTTATGGCAAATAAAACAAGAAACCAATTAAAAAACTATTTTCAAACAGGAGATAAACCAACACAAAGTGAATATGCAGATTTAATCGATAGTTTTGTAAATAGATTAGATGATAATTTTGTGGAAACACTACCAGATGCAAATACAACCCAAAAAGGAATTGTAGAACAAGCAACATTAACCGAAGTCCAATCTGGAACCGACAATACACGATTTGTAACTCCCAAAGGTGCAAAACGCGCTGTGGAAACCTTTGCACCAGTAAAAAGTGTAAATGGAAATGTTGGAGATGTAACACTCAGTTTTAATCAAAGTACAGATAGAGGTAGTACAAGAGAAGGAATAGCTAAATTTTTTACCAATGCTGGAGGGAGCAGCACCAATAAATTTCATATCAAATTGCCATATAAAAGAAATGCAGGAAATAAAATGTATTATATTAAAGCCTCTGGTTATAATTATTATAATAGTGATATAATAGATATCGTTTGGGTTGGATATTTATATTCCAATAATTTAATAAGGACTAAGTCGGAAGTTATTAGATCTACTGCCATAACGGCTGGTGAATATATTGGAACTGATGATTATGTTTACCTTTGGTTTAAGCTACCAAATACGTACTATGCAACTTTTAAAATTGATTCTATGTATGTAGGTAATGGTTCATTATTACAAGAAGGTGATGTAGAAATATTAGTTAATGCTCTTGATTTTTAAATCTATATTCAATAAACCAAAAATTATAAACTCTAAAAAGT
>WFMU01000340.1 GCA_015488935.1 Flavobacteriaceae bacterium
GTATAGCTAACACGTTTAAAATTATTATCTGTTACAAATTTTAATTTTTCTAATAACGACATTTCGCTACGTTGTGCCATTGGTTTGGTACTTTCTTCTTTGGTTAATCTTTCATCTAAAAATGCCAAATCGTCTTTACAATTTTCTAATACATATTTTATTACTTCTTGAATAAAATCTTCTGCCAAATCCATATTATCACTTAAATCGTTAAAAGCAACTTCTGGTTCTATCATCCAAAATTCGGCTAAATGGCGCGTGGTATTCGAGTTTTCTGCTCTAAATGTTGGACCAAAAGTATATACTTTACCTAATGCCATGGCGTAGGTTTCTGCTTCTAATTGTCCAGATACCGTTAAGTTTGTTTGTTTTCCGAAGAAATCTTTTAAAAAATCTACTTTACCATCTTCTGTTTTAGGTATATGGTTTAAATCTAAATTACTTACTCCAAACATTTCACCAGCACCTTCGGCATCGGAGCCTGTAATAATTGGTGCGTGAAAATTATAAAACCCATTTTTAGTAAAATATTGATGTACAGCAAAGGATAAAGCAGAACGCAAACGCATAACGGCACTAAAAGTATTTGTTCTTACTCTTAAATGTGCTTGTTCTCTTAAGAATTCAAAACTGTGTTTTTTGGGTTGTATTGGAAATTCTTCGGGATTAGAGTCTCCTAAAATTTCTAAAGTATCTACTTGTATTTCTACTGCTTGTCCTTTTCCTTGACTTTCTACTAAATTTCCGGTAATGGCAACTGCTGCTCCTGTATTTATTCGTTTTAGTAAAGATTCGTCTGTATTTTCAAAATCTACAACACATTGTATGTTGTTTATGGTTGAACCATCATTTACAGCAATAAATCGGTTTGCTCTAAATGTTTTTACCCATCCTTTTAATTGTACTTCTTGTCCTTTTTTATCTCCTTTTAGTAAATCAAATACTGTTAGCCTCATTTTGTTAAAATTTTGAAAGGCAAATGTACTAATTTTTGATTTTACTATTACGAATATTTTACTACAAACGTAAATTCTACATAAAAAAACTTTTTCCGATTTATAATTTGTGTAATAATTTTTGTGCTGTTTCGTAATCTTCGGCTTCTTTTGGTAAGGTTTTTAAAATTTGCTTACAAGCTTTAAAGTCTTTTTGCTTTAGTTTACATAGTGCCAAATTCCAAATTGCTTTATTTTTATAGATAGAATTTCCGTTTTTAATTTTTTCTAAGATACTTTCTGCCAGTACAAATTTATTTTGTTCCATTAAACTAATTGCTAAATACAATTGCAATTCTACTTTGGTACTATCGGCTGCTAAAAGGATGCTTAGCTCCTGCTCTGCTAAAGCATAATTTTTGGCATTAAATGCTTTTTGTGCATTTACTTCATGTGCATTTGTATTTCCTCTAACTACCAAATCTAAATTTGGATGTTTGGCAAAATCTGCATACAAACCTGTATTGGAATTATTAAGATAAAACAAAGTTGCAAACAGTACCAAACTAGCAGCAACTACATATTTAATATATGGTTTTAATTTAAAAACTTTAGCGGTTTTAGTTGTTTCTTTTTTAATGTGAATTTTTCCTAAATCTTCTAAAGTATTTCGCAAATCATTTTCTTCTTGCATGTTTGTTACTCTAGAAGTCAACGTATTTTCAATGTCTTGATATAGTTCTACTACTTCTTTAAAATCTTTTCCATTTTTTAGTAACGTTTCAAAAGCTGCAAGTTCGCTAGGTGTTAAATCACCTGCAAAATATTTTTCTATGGTATTCCAGTTATAATCTTTCATCGTTTTAAATAGTTGTTAAATTATTATAATTTGATGAACTCTTAACCATTTTGGTTAATTTACCAATACATTCTGACTTTTTCTTACGAGCATAACCATAAGTTACACCTAAAATTTCAGCTACTTTCTCCATTTTTTTAATTTTAAAAGCAATATCTAAAAGCTCTTTACACTTTCCGCCAAGTTCTATTAATTTTTCTTCAAATAGCGAAGTTCTTTTTTCGTAGATTTCGGTTTCTTTTGCAATGCGCTCTTGCTCATCGGTAATAGATACAATATCGAGTAAAACTGTTACCTTTTTAATGTCTTTTTTATTAATTTTATTGAGCCATTTTCGCTTACACAATAAGAAAAAATAGGCTTCAAACGGACAAGTAAGCACAAATTTTTTTTCTTTTGCTTGATGATAAATCGTAATTAATGTTTCTTGTATGATATCTTGAGCATCATCATAATTACCACTATTGCTTAAAATATAACGTACTATTTTACCAGAAAATTTTTGATATAATTCTCCTAAAACCCTATTATCATTATTTAATAGAGCAACAATATACTTTTGATCTGCGTGTGCTTTTTTTTCCATAAAACTGTGTTGCAATTTAAGAAATTGTTTTAAGAAATTCCTATTTAAACAAAAAAAAGGGGTAACAAAAATAAATGCATTTGTATTTACTATTGAACACAAATTTTAAAACAATAAAAAACATGAATACAAAAACTTTAAATTACGCAAGTCTGAATAATAGTAAGAATGTGTTTACCAAGACAAGAGCAGTTTTAGGAATCTTAATCCTAAGTTTATTTTTATTCTCAAGTTGTAAAAGTGATGAAAACGAAGAAGAAAATCCAACGCCAGATGGTGTAGCACTAAAGCAACGTTTTAAAAATAACAGAGCAAATGCATTACAAACGTTTACTTTAGATGCTGGTACTGGAGGAACAGTTACAGGAACTCAAGGAACAAAAGTTATTTTTCCTGCCAATGCCATTGGTTTAAATGGTACGCCTATTACTGGTAATTTTACTGTAGAATTAATTGAAATTTATGGAAAAAGTGCCATGGTACTACAAGATAAATCTACCAAAGGAAAAAAATTCACAGGAGAAGAAGAAGCATTATTATCTGCAGGAGAATTTTTTATTAATGCAAAACAAAACGGTGTACAATTAGAAGTATTAAATCCAATTACAGTACAAAGTAGAGATGTTGCTCCTGGCGAATTTGAAGCTATGCAAGTATTTAGAGCAGATGATGATATAGATGGTGATGCTATTTGGAAAGAAACAGATGAAGATGGTGATGGTGAAAATGATAATGCTACTGGTAGAGAAGGTCCTGGACCAAATGGTACCTTTGTACTATATTCTGTTTTTGATATGAGTAGATTTGGTTGGACGAATTTAGATAGATGGGGAGGTTATACTGGTCAATTAACGGATTTGTATGTAGATGTTCCTGATGGTTTTAACGGTGATAACGCAGCAGTTTACTTATCTTACGATGGTGAAAATGGATTGGCAAAAATGGACATTTACGATGAAACTTTACAAATGTTCTCAGAGCACTTTGGTAGAATACCTGTTGGAAAAGAAGTACATTTTATTATGGTTACCGAAATTGCTGGTCAAATAAATTATGCTATTCAGGCTGCAACTATTGTAGATAATCATATAGAAGTAATGGCAAACTTACAACCAATATCACAAGCAGATTTAACTACCCTTATCGATAATTTACCATAAAGAAAGTTGTTATTTGGTTATTCTGAAAAGGCTACCTGCAAGGGTGGTCTTTTCTTTGGTTTTATAATATTGTAAAAGAACCACTAACTATGTAAAAAAATTGCTTTATTTTGAAA
>WFMU01000341.1 GCA_015488935.1 Flavobacteriaceae bacterium
GAATGGGAATGGCTATGGGTGTGTATAATTTAATCCAGATATTTGATGAAAAATATTACCGTAATTTAAGTGGTGGTATTTTAGAAGCATTTGGAAAATTATTCTTTAAAGATTTAAAAGTTTATTTATATCCTTTAAAAGATAAAGAAACACAAGAATTTATTACTAGCGAAAATTTAAAAGTACACCCAAGAATGAAAGAATTGTACAAATTCTTTAAACATAATGGTAAAATTGTTGATATTAAGAATTTTAATCCAGAAATTTCAGATATTTTCTCTAGAGAGGTACTTAAAATGATTGCTAATGGCGTTGAAGGTTGGGAAGAAATGCTTCCTAGTGGTATTGCTGAACAAATAAAAGAAAAACGTTTGTTTGCTTATTCTAGACGAAAATTTGCAAAAAAATCATAAAAAAAACAGTAAAGCTGTTTTTACAGAACAAATAACATAAGAAAATCCAGTAAAGCTGTTTTGACAAAACAGCTTTACTGGATTTTCTTATAAAGTAAGTATCTTATCGCATCACTTTACGTAAAATACCTAGTACACCTCTAATAAATGTTGCGCTTGTTACCACTTTTAAAATTGGATTCATACGTGTACTTTTACGTGTGGTTGTTCTTTTCTTTTTAGTTTCTTCTTTGCGTTCTATTTCTTTTTCTTCTTGTTTGTGTATCTTTTCTATTTTTTTATTTAATAATTCATAAGCACTTTCTCTATCAATCTCTTCGGTATATTTTTTATAAATATAGGAGTTATCAATAACTTCTTGTATTTCGGATTTGGTTAAAACATCCATCCTACTCATTGGCGCTCTTAACATGGTACGTACTAATGGTGATGGAATTCCTTTTTCATTTAATCCAGACACCAAAGCCTCTCCAATTCCTAGTTGTGTTAATACTGTTGCTGTATCGTAATATTCTGAGTCTGGATAGTTCTGTGCTGCTAATTTTATTGCTTTTCTATCGTTTGCTGTAAATGCTCTTAGGGCATGTTGTATTTTTAATCCTAATTGCGATAATACGTCTGCTGGAATATCTTTTGGATTTTGTGTTACAAAGTAAATACCAACACCTTTAGAGCGAATTAATTTTACGATACTTTCTATTTGACTTAACAATGCTTTGGATGCTTCTTTAAATATTAGGTGCGCTTCATCAATAAATAGTACTAATTCTGGTCTTCCACTATCGCCTTGTTCTGGTAATGTTTCATAAATTTCTGCCAATAATTGTAGCATAAATGTAGAAAACAATTTAGGTTTATCTTGAATATCTGTTAAACGTAAAACGGAAATAATTCCTCTTCCATTTTTATCTACTCGAATTAAATCGTCAATTTCAAAGGAGCGTTCGCCAAAAAACAAATTACCTCCTTGTTGTTCAATTTCTACAACTTTACGCAAGATTGCACCTGTAGAGGCAGTAGAAATTCTTCCGTAGTTTTCTTCTAATTCTTTTTTTCCATCGGAGGTTGCAAATTGTAATATTTTTTTAAAATCTTTTAAATCTAGTAATGGCAATTTATTATCATCGCAATATTTGAATAATACGGCTACAATACCACTTTGCGTTTCCGACAAATCTAATATTCTAGATAGTAAGGTTGGTCCAAATTCGGCAACAGTTGCACGCATACGTGTTCCATCTTGCTCAGAAATGGTTAAAATTTCTATTGGGAATTTTTTTGCTTCGAAAGCAAATCCAATTTTTGCATGTCGTTCATCAATTTTTGGATGTCCTGGACTTGGCTGTGCCAATCCACTCAAATCCCCTTTTACATCCATTAATAAAACAGGTACACCTGCATCGGATAAATTTTCGGCAAAGACTTGTAGTGTTTTTGTTTTACCTGTACCAGTTGCTCCAGCTATTAAACCATGTCTATTAATAGTTTTTAATGGTAGTTTTACAAATGCATTTGTAATGGTTTCTTCGCCAAGCATGGCAGCACCCAAATTTATAAATTCTCCTTTGGTTTTATAACCTTCTTCAATATATTTAAAAAACGTTTCTTTCTTACTCATTTTACATAATTATTATTGGTTTGCAATTTACAAAAAAAGATTGTGATATTTAAGAACTGTGTTTTATTAAAAATTTGATTCTATTTTCTTCTTGCTAAAGGCTGTTTTAAAATTTTGGAGAGTAAAAACTAGTTTAAAATATACCATATTTATGGTATTATTAATAATAAAATCATTTCTTATACTTGTCCATGTAAAAATTATTCAATAAATTCGAACTATACGTACAATATGTATTCCCCTTTAAAACAGTTTCCATGAAGAAAAAATATATTTTAATTTTCTTAATCCTTTCTTGCTTTTGCGTATATACCAACATCTATAGCCAAACAAGTTTACAAAAAAAAGAGTATCTAAAAATTTACGATGCTTATACCAACTCTCAAAATAATGGATTAATAAATGGACGAAGTTATTTACAGCAAATTTTAACTGTAAACAAACATCATCCGTTTTATATTTCTCCAGATTTTATACAAGCATCTATAATTTACAATAATCAAAAATATACAAGTTTATTAAAATATGATATTGTAAATGATATGGTTGTTATTAAAAATAAAGGGAATAGCAA
>WFMU01000342.1 GCA_015488935.1 Flavobacteriaceae bacterium
GAGACAGGAGTAGGGATTTGGTGCAGAAATATATAAAAATCACGGTGTCGATGGATTTTATATCAACACTTTATTTCGGATTGAACCTGAATTATTTGGCATGATGAAAAATTCTATTGAAATGGGAAGAGCATTTGTACGAAAAGAGTACCAATTAAAACCAATGCCTTTATTTTTACTTTGGCGAGGTATTATTCATGTAACCTTGCGATTTCCAAAATATAAATTTTTATTAGGTGGAGTAAGCATAAGCAATCAATTTTCTGATTTTTCAAAATCGCTAATGATTGAATTTATGAAATCGAATTATTACGATCCGTATGTAGCACAATACATCCGACCAAAAAAAGAATACAAAGTAAAATTAAAAGATGCCGATAAAGATTTTGTGTTTGATGCTGTAAAATCGGATATGAAAAAGTTTGATAAAATTATTGATGAAATAGAACCAGGTACATTGCGAATACCCGTTTTATTAAAAAAATATATAAAACAAAATTGTAAATTGGTTGCTTTTAATGTAGATCCAAAATTTAACAATGCTATTGATGGATTAATTTATGTACGTATTGCAGATTTACCAGAAAGCACCGTAAAACCCGTAATGGAAGAATACGAAGCAGAATTAGAACGTAAAATTTTACAATCACAAAACAAATAAACAATGAATACAGATGTTAAAATAGCCGTATTTGGAGGTGGTTCGTGGGCAACCGCTATCGTAAAAATGCTATGTGAAAATTTAGACCAAGTTGGTTGGTATATGCGAAGCGCCTATGCTGCAGAACATATAAAACGAAATGGCCATAATCCAACATACATAAGCTCTGCAGAATTCAATCCAAAACAACTAAAACTAAGTAACGATATCAATGAATTAATTGTCTATGCCGATTATTTAATTTTTGCCATACCATCTGCCTTCGTAAAAAGCGAATTAGATAAAATAACCGTGCCACTAAAAGGAAAAGTAATTTTTTCTGCTATTAAAGGAATTGTACCAGAAAGTGGTTTGTTGGTAGGCGATCATTTCTTTACCCATTTTAACATTCCATTTGAAGATATTGGTGTAATCACCGGACCATGTCATGCCGAAGAAGTTGCTATGGAAAGATTATCTTACCTAACTATTGCCTGTAAAGATGAAAATAAAGCAAAAATTATTGCTAAAAGTTTATCGAGTAGATTTATAAAAACTAAATTAACAGACGATGTTATTGGAACAGAATATGCAGCCATGCTTAAAAACATTTATGCCATTGCTGCAGGTATTGCACATGGATTGGGTTATGGCGATAATTTTCAGGCCGTATTAATGAGTAATGCCATACGAGAAATGAAACGTTTTGTAAAAAAAGAGCAAAAAATAAAACGCAATATAAACGATTCTGCTTACTTGGGTGATTTGTTAGTAACAGGTTATTCTGTATTTAGTAGAAATCGAATGTTTGGAAATATGATTGGAAAAGGATATACCGTAAAATCGGCAATGATGGAAATGAGTATGGTTGCTGAAGGCTATTATGCCACAAAAAGTGCCTACGAAATTAATAAGAAAAACAAAGCAAAAACACCAATACTAAATACCGTTTACGAAATTTTGTACAAACATAAAAATGCAAAAACTGCATTTGAAAAATTAACAGAATTGGTGGATTAATCTATTACTCCTGTTTTTATACCAATTACAAAGCGAAACACGCTATATAAATCATTTATAAGGTATTTTGATTCACAATTGGTATTAGACCACAGTAAAATAATCAAGCAAAATCGAAAAAATGAACTTCCAAAACTAGTGTTGTTCGTTTTTTATTAATTCAAAATTCAACCCCGAAACTTCGGGGCAAAATTTATAACTAAATCAAAGACTTAAAAGCTACTTCCCTTCTATTTTTGTGTAATATCTCCAGAGCCAGTAACTTTGGTATCTTGTACTTCTGGGTTTCCCATATAATCAATATCTCCAGAGCCTGTAACTCTGGCTTTAAGTTCTTCGCTTACATTAATTGCAATATCGCCAGAACCAGTTACCGATGCTATGGTATTTTTTGCTTGTAATTTAAAACCATGAAAATCGCCAGAACCAGTTACCGTTGTTTTTAAATGATTGGTTTTTCCGAATAACGTAATATCTCCAGAGCCTGTTATTTTTGCAGTAATTGCTTTTGCATTAATTGGCAAAGTTATATCTCCAGAGCCTGAAATTGCGGTATAGAATTCATTTGCATTAATAGTATCTTCGCTAACAATATCGCTAGAACCAGAGAGTGTTACTGCCTCAATATCTTTAAATGGAATGGTAATAAAAACACCTTTTTTTGTTCTAATATTTACTCCTTTTTTCCATTTTATACGTAATTTTCCATTACTAACCTCCGTAATTAAATGCTCTAATAAGTTATCTTCTATTTTTATACTTAGCTTCCCTTCTTTTCCAGAAACTAGTGTAATATCAAATGCTCCCGATACTGCTATTTCATCGTAGTTTCCTACTTTTCTTGTTTTGTTAATTACGTTACCATTTCCTTTTATACTATTAAACCATTGCGATTGTGCGCAAGATGTTAATAATAATACGCTTACTATACTTAAAATTATTTTTTTCATGATTGTTGTTTTTAATGATTTTTATGTAGTTTTAATTTTCTATGAGTTTTACACTTCCAAAATCCGTATTGGTAGATATGGTTGCATTTGATTCTTTTTTTCCAAAATAGCCTTCGTAATACTTATCGGAAGAGCTTACTTTTCGTTTATTAAAAGTAAAATTTTCTCCTTCGTATCTAAAGCTTCCAAAACTTAATTTTGCAGTAATATTACACGATGCTTCCTTAGCAATTCCTATCCTTAAACCTGTATAGTCTGCAACAATTTTTACACTTTCAAATCCTTTTTGTAACGCTGCTATTTTTATAGATCCATAATCTGCATTTATATGTAATGTCTTAAATACACTTCCAAACTTCATAGATAAATAATCGCCATTTCCTTTAATATGATATCCTTTTTCTACATATAAACTACCATAATCGCAAGTATAATTTAGGTTCCTTATATTTTCAAAAGCACTAGTAGAGTAATCGGCATAAAGTACAACATCGTTTGCTTTTTCTACAGTAATTTTAGAATAATCGGCATTTATTTTGCCACCATCCATAAATTCTATGGTAGAATTACTTGTATAATCGATGTTAATTTTATTGTTAGAATGATTTAATGCGCCTATTAGCAGTTTTCCATAATCGCAATTAATAACAGCTTTACCATCCAATTCATTTAGTAATATTGTTCCATAATCGTTAGAAACAGTAAGGTCGTTTGTTATTGGCATCATTACTTTGTAATTAATTTTATAATTTACATTAGAATTTCCCCAACTAAACCAACTAAACCAACTATTCGATTTTTTTCTATTGGTATGTGTTACTGCAGAAACGTTATTAGCACTAGCATCAAAATCAATTTGAATAGCTTTAAATTTTTCTAAAACTTTATCTTCGTTATTTCCACTAACAGTAATTTCAACATTTATTTTCACACTATTTTTGTTCCAAGTAGTAATATCTACATTACCATAGCGATTGCTAATAGTAACCAAAGCATCGTTATTAACTGTAAAGTCTTTTGTTACAGTTCTTGTTTTTTTATACTTACCATCATCATTATTTCCAGTAGAAAAACCAAATAGAGGAATACATAATAGTAGTAAGATAATTTTATATTTTATTGTTTTCAT
The DNA here is from genome assembly GCA_015488935.1 of Flavobacteriaceae bacterium. GTDB lineage: Bacteria > Bacteroidota > Bacteroidia > Flavobacteriales > Flavobacteriaceae > S010-17. The sequence goes on from WFMU01000342.1 coordinate 3,740, forward strand.
TATTTAGTTCTTTTAATTGTTCAACGTTATTTAGTTCATCTAATAGGTTTTGTAAAATGGTTATGCGTTGTTGAAAGTTATTTATCATTGCAAATAAGATGTTTTTATTATCAAAATTATCTTTTAAAGCAATTGTTTGTTTTTTATAATCTTCTTCTAAAAACTTTATATGTTGCAGTGCATCATTAATAATTTTTTCATTTTCTTTATTTTTTATTGCTGTTATTTTTTCTAATTCATTGTGGATTACAGAAGTAAAGTAGTCTTGTGTTTCTTCCATTTTAGGAGATACATCTGCTAATTCTACACCTTTGGTAGATTGCATTTTTCCAAATCCAATGGTAAAAATTAGTAATAGCGAAGCTGCTATCGCAATAAATTTATAAAATTGCATACTCTTTTTGGGCTTTTTTTGTCGCTCCATTTTTTTCTGAAAACGATTAAAATGTCCAATCGTTGGCTCTTCAATATCAAACTGATTTTCCATTTCTTTAAATACTTCTTCCATGGTATTATTA
>WFMU01000343.1 GCA_015488935.1 Flavobacteriaceae bacterium
ATTAAATTACAATTTACAAAATGAAAATCCAACATTTTCTAAAAAACAAAAACAACCAAAAGATAGAAAAAAAATTAAATTTAATTTTATTTTTAGAACTGGTTTAAATGAAAGTAAAATTCCGAATAGTGGTCAATTTCCATTTTATGTAGGTACTTTTGCTTTAGAAAAAAAATTGCATTTTAAATCTACCATTACTGCAGGAGCAGATTATTTTAAATCGGAATTTTTAAATAACTATTTTCAAGATGAAATAGAAGTACAAACTGGAATACCAAATACTACTAATTTTAAAACAGATAGAATTGGTATATTTGTTGGACATGATTTATACGTGCATAATTTTTCGGTAGTAACACAATTAGGATATCATATATATGCTCCAAATGTTTATGTATCTAGACTATATGAACGATTAGGATTTAAACATCGTTTTAACAAACATATTTTTACCGAACTAACCTTAAAAGTAAATCTATTTAGAGCCGAAGGTTTAGAATTTGGTATTGGATATCGATTATAATTAATAATAAAAACAGAAAATAGTGAAAAAAATAAGTTATATTTTACTTATACTTGGATTGGTTAATTGTAATCCTAAAGACTGTTTTGAAAGTACTGGAAATATTATTCAAAAAGAAATAAACCTACCAATATTTGAAAAAATAAATGTCGGTAACGAAGTTAGTCTAATTATTAAACAAGGTACAACACAAAAAGTAGTTTTAGAAACTGGCACTAATTTAATAGCAGATGTTACCGTTAAAGTAAGCAATGGAAAATTAATTATAGCAGATAATAATTCTTGTAATTTAACAAGAGATTATGCGGTTACCAAAGTGTATGTTACTTCGCCAAATATAAAAGAAATACGAAGTAATACTGCAAGAACCATCCGTTCGGAAGGAATACTTAACTACCCAAAACTTACTTTATACTCAGAAGACTTTATTGAAGATGCCTTAAATATTGGCGACTTTGATTTGCACATTCAAAATCAAACACTAAAAATAATAAGCAATGGTAGTTCTATTTTTACTATTACAGGAACAACAACAAACTTACAAATAGGATTTTATTCTGGAAGTTCTAGATTTATTGGTTCCAATTTAATTGCAACAAATATATTGGTAGTGCAAAAATCGACTAACGATATGTTAATTCATCCAATAAACCGATTAGAAGGAGATATTTTTTCTATTGGCGATGTAATTAGTTATAACCATCCAAATAGTATTGACATAACAGAACACTATACAGGAAGATTAATTTTTAATTAATAACAAATAAAAAGTAAGAATTGCAATAATTTATTAATTTTGCAAAATTAAATTTATTAGATATAATGGCACAAGCAAACAAAGATTATTTAGAGTTAGCGCAAGATAGTATTATTACCTATGCACCGAAAATGATTGGTGCCATTTTAATCTTGTGGATAGGTTTTAAAGTGATAAAAAAAATAATGACTTTTATCGAAAACCTACTAAATAAAAGCTCTTTGTCTGCTACCATACGACCTTTTTTACTCTCTGTATTAGGAATTGTATTAAAAGTAGCCGTTATTTTGGCTGCCGCCGGAATTGCTGGTGTAGATTTAAGTATCTTTGCAACAATTATAGGAGCTTCGGTGTTAGCAATTGGACTATCGCTACAAGGAAGTTTAGGAAATTTAGCTTCTGGATTATTAGTATTATCTATAAAACCTTACAAAGTAAATGATTGGATTGAAGTAAGTGAAAAATTTGGACGTGTAACCGAAATTGGCATATTTAATACCATCGTGTTAACTCCTGGAAACAAAACACTAATCATTCCAAACTCACTAGTAACAAGTGGTGTTATTACCAATTATTCCGAAAAAGGTGTTATACGTTTAGAAATTGATGTTACTATGCCTTATGCAGAAAGTTTTCCGAAAGTAAAACAAATTATTGAAAAAGCAATTGCTACCATTCCAAATATTTTAGATACACCTAAACCAGAAATTGGAATCGAAGGATACGATAGTCACTCCATTCAAGTAGCAGTACGCCCTTATGTAGAACCTGACTATTTTTGGGAAGTTACTTTTGCTTGTTACGAAAATATTAAAAAAGCATTTAGCGAAAATAATATTCAAGTTGCTTACTCCGAAGGTGTAGAACTTGGAAGTATTGGAGAATAGATTGGTAAGTTTGGGGCAAGAAGCAAGAGGAAAGAGGTTGGACATGTTGAATTTTGAATGGATAAAAAACGACCAACACTAATCAGGGTAGTTCGTTTATTATTTGAAGTAACTAACAAAATGGTTGATAATACAGATATTTACGGACAGGCTTTACTGGATTACCAAAAAGGTAATTTTACAGAAGATATAAAAACATTTTCTACCATTGCTGGTGATGATATTTATCCACTACCCTATCTTTTTAGAAGTTTTAACAAAATGCCAAAATTAGAACAAAAAGCACTACAATTGGCAAAAGGAAAAATACTAGATATTGGCTGTGGTGCAGGAAGTCATAGTTTATATTTACAAAAACAACACAAAGAAGTACTTGCCATAGATATTTCTAAAGGAGCCATAGAAACTTGTAGGCTACGCGGAATTACAAATGCTAAAGTCCAAGATATTTGGAAACTAAAACATCAAAAATTTGATACTATACTACTCTTAATGAACGGTGCTGGTATGTGTAGAAAACTAAACAAATTATCTGATTTTTTAATGCATCTTAAAACTTTACTAAATGCAAATGGACAAATTTTGTTAGATTCTACCAATGTTATTTATATGTACGAAGACGAAGATGGTAATTTTTCTATCGATGCAAATAAAGACTATTATGGCGAAACTACTTTTACCATGTATTACAAAAAACAACAAAGCAAACCTTTTGATTGGTTGTATATTGATTTTAACAATTTAAAAAGAGCAGCCGAATACTGCGGATTACAATGCCAACTAATTTTAGAAGGACCACATTATGATTATTTGGCACGTATTAGCCTTTAATTCTAAATAAATCTTAAAAAAAATAGAATTTTTTTTGCTTATAAACGTTATTAACCTAAAATTACAAACTTAGACTAGTGCTAGTCTATTTTAAAATAATAGCTAACATGCAAAAAACTTTAATCTTTTTTTTAATCGGCATTTTTTCATACACTATTGCCCATGCACAACTTAGCAGTTCAAATAAAATTTTATTAAGAAAGATACTTACCAAAAAAATAAATACGCTACGAAAACAAAAAAATAAAGTGCCACTTAAACAAGATATTAGTTTAGAAAAAGCTGCAAAATTACATACTAGATACATGGCAAAACACCAAAAATTAGTACATGAAGAAGCAAATGAACAGTATAAAAACCCAAGTAATAGAGTTGCCTCTTTTAATAAGTCATTTGTAAACATTAAAGAAAATATTTTATATACAAAACCCGTACGACTTCCATTAAATAGAAAAACATTGTATAACTTAGCAGCAACCCTCTTTTTACAATGGAAAAACACGCCAACCCACTACACAACTATGATTTCAGAAAAATATACACATAGTGGCTATGGCTTTAAATATAACCGTAAAACCAAACGTATATACGCTACACAAATATTAGGTAAAAAAACCGATATTACTGTTAAAGAACAATTTTATAACAAAGCATTTGGAATTAAAAAGAGAGATAAAACATGCAGTAGTTTTATTAACTACAACGACAACCTTATAACAAATATGGGAAACTCGCTACGCATTATCAATGGAGAAATAATTTTTAAATATCATGACAAAGCAGGATTAAAAAGAATAATTAAGTCAGCTAATGATGGTATTGCAATCGACTTAGTATCTAAAGAGCAATTGAGTTGCGAACATAAAAACAAATTAGACAAATCTCCTATTTATGATGGTACCATGCTAAAACCAATTTATAGAAATGCCTTTTTTGCAAAAAATAAAGCCCAAAGTGACTTTAGATATATTGCTAATCTAGGAAAAATTCCAAAATCCCTTTTAAACAAAAAACTATCGCCAAATCTCATTCTTATAAAAAATGGAAAAAAGTGTGCCTATAAAGTTCCCGCAGAAATTCCATCAAAATCATATCGATTATTACCTGTAAAACCAATTATTTACACACCAAAAATTGCATTAAAAACTAGTGGTGTAAATACCATTAAACGATTGTTTTTCAATTTTAAATCTGGCAATCCCACAGCAATTAATTCTCCAAAAATAACAAGTAGTACTAAAAATGTGTATCGTATAGATATTAAAAGTTTCACTTCCGTGGATGGCATTACAGCAAACAATAACAAACTACACAATAAAAGAGCTACATATATAAAAAATTATATTTCCAAAAAAATAGATTTGGCAAAGATCAAAGTCTATACAGAAGCAAAAGAAAATTGGGAACTTTGCAATTACCAGTTGCTACTATTAGGAAAAGATTCATTGGTAAAACTCGATGTAGAAACAAAGAAAAATTACATTCAGAAAAATTTAATAAACCAATGGAAAGAAGAACTTTCGCTACAGCGAAAATCTACAGCAACACTATTTGAATATGGCACTTGGAAAAAAAACGAACATCATGCCTATAATAATTTGGTACATGCCTTAATTACCAATAATAACGATTTAGCCAACAAAGCACTCGCCACCATGTACAAACAAAAAAATAACAACTCCATTCTTGGACAAGATTTTATTTTAGAACGTTTGATAAAAAGAAAAGAATTAGTCCAAAATACTGCGGCACTAATTATAAAAAATATTCATTATTACAATATCGATAAAATCGTATTTTATGTTAGTAAATGGCTCTCTAAACCAAAAGAATTATCAAAAGATGCACAAAAAAATTTATTAAATTTATATGCCATTACCACCAGAGAGCTTTTACAAAATTGGGACACGGATAGTAAAAAATTGTCAAAAGTTGTACATCCAGATAAAGTATTGGATTTATTAGACCAATTTAAAGGAAGCGAAAAAATGACTGCTTTATTTTTAAATTTTCACATGGCAAGTATCGAATATTACGGACAAACCAATTATAGTCCGATGATAGACGTTTCTTTTGATTACATTATCAATTACTTCAAAAAAAAGGCAATGACTATAGAAGATGATATCGCTTTATGCTTATTTTTTAACAGCTGGAGCCGTTTTGATTTAACCGTAAAATTACTACATCACAGCTATCTCTACAAAGAATTAAACGAAGAAGCACTCTTTATTTTTTTAAAAACAGCAGTTGCCTACAGAAGATTAGATAGAGAAACGTTAAAATACCTACACAAACAAGCCATTGATTTTAACAAAGAAAAATGGTGTTCTTGGATAAATAAAAACTTTCAAAATTTAAGGTCTAACGATGTTAAAAAACTATATTGCAACACTTGTAATATGGCAAATTAAAATTTTAGAAATGCATCCAAATAATAAACATCAAGCAAACTATAATATTCCAAAATTAGTAGCTGTAAATCCTGTACTAAAAGCGTATGTATTTACAAACAAACACCAAACACAAACCATAGATTTTTCTAATCCACAAGCCGTAAAAGCGTTAAATAAAGCCTTACTAAAAGCACATTACAACATTAGTTATTGGCATTTTTCAGATAAAAATTTATGTCCACCAATACCAAGCAGAGCAGATTACTTGCACTATTTAAACGATTTATTTTCGAATAAAAAAAAGAAACGTACCATTTTAGATATTGGTACAGGTGCAACATGCATCTATCCTATTCTTGGAAATGCACTTTTTAATTGGCAGTTTGTTGGAACTGACATCGATAGTAATTCGCTTAAAAATGCACAACTAATAATAGACAAAAATCGATTAAATAATATAATTCAATTAAGAGTTCAAAAAGATAAAACACAAGTCTTAAAAGGTATTTTTACAAGTAACGATTTTTTTGATGCTGTTATGTGTAATCCGCCATTTTACAAATCTTTAGATGAAGCTAATAATGCTAATAAAAGGAAACAGCAAAATCTAAATATTACTTCAAAAGAGCGAAATTTTAGTGGAAATAATAACGAACTTTGGTACAAAGGTGGCGAAAAGGCTTTTTTACACAACTATTTATACGAAAGTTCTTTGTTTAAATTACAATGCAATTGGTTTACAAGTTTGGTTTCTAAAAAAGAAAATATAAAGCGTATGTACAGCTCTCTAAAAAAATTAAATGCTACGGAAATAAAAACCATAACCATGCAACACGGCAATAAAATAACACGTATTGTTGCTTGGCGTTTTAATTAAAAACGCTACTTAACACAAATAAAACACTTCTTTATCTAACCAGTTATGAATCTCTCTGGCAGCATTTCTCCAATTTGGGTCTAACATTATATCGTGTGTGGTATTTGGTAACATGATGTATTTTTGCTGATAGGTTTTTGCAATATTCTTAACATCTTTTAGCGAATTTATTTTATCATTTTCTGCACCAATAATCAGCATTTTTTCTTGTTTTATATTTGCTTTTTTTGGCAAATCTAAAAACAACATATCCAAATATGCCAAAAATGCTTCATTATCGAGTTTAGCATGGTAAGTATTTAAATCTTCATTAGACAAGTCTGGAGAAAAAAACAAATATCTAGAGTGCGCTTTACTTTTTACTATAGGATATAGATTAATCGTTAAATTTGCTTTTAAAAACGAAAATGGATAATTTTTAATTACGGCTAGTGTAGCACCAATAATTCCTTTTGGCGGAACAGAAGCCAATAATACAACAGCAGGAGCCTCATACTTTTCTATATATTTTTGAATAATAAATCCGCCCATAGAATGTCCTATTAAAATTGGATTTGTACTTATTTCATCAACTACTTGCTTTACATCTGCTATGTAATCTTTAATACGAATACGCCAAGTTGCCTTTTTCTTTTCACTTTTACCGTGATTTTGTAGGCTCATCGCATAACAATCAAACCCTAAATTGGCAAAATAATCTAAAAAATGGACATCAAAGCACCAAGCAGCATGGTACATACCATGGATAAATAACAACGATTGGTTTCTTGGATTTGCCGCTTTTTTGGTAATAATTTCTAAATGCATCGTATAGTTTTTATTTTTTATAAAGATAGTATTTCTAATTTAAACCTAGGTCTAGTCCCTATTTCAACCTATATTTTTATGGAATTTATCAACTATTGCTAGATGTTTGCAACCTCAACTATTTGAGGATAACTTTAAAAACCAAAATTATGACAAAATTAATTAGAGTATTCGTAGTAGCATTAATTAGCATGACATTACATGCACAAGACACAAAATCTCCTGCATTAGCCATGCACGAAAATACCAATACTGGTGTTTTTGCATTTAAATCTGAAATTATAGATTACGGAACTATTGCACAAAATGCAGATGGAAAAAGAGCTTTTGTATTTAAAAATACCGGAAATGCGCCAATAATCATTTCCAAAGTAAAAGGAAGTTGCGGTTGTACGGTTGCTACCAAACCAAACCAACCTATTATGCCTGGCGAAACTGCTGAAATTGGCGTAAAATATGCAACAAATAGAGTTGGTGCTTTTTCTAAAAGCATTACCATTTTTTCTAATGCTAGTGAAGCCACTAAAGTAATTCGCATAAAAGGAAAAGTGCTAAAAGGAAATACTATGGAAAAACCGAAAAGTCTTGTTTCAACAAAGTAACCTATTTTAAACATTAAAATGATATTGTCTTAAATCTAACAAACCTGCTTCAAGTAGTACATGAAGCAGGTTTCAAAAAAAAACTATCTTTGTTATTCAAATACTTTTATGAAAAAACAATTACTACTTGCCTTTTGCTTCTTTTGCTTTTTTAAGCAGTATGCACAATTTCAATTTACTGGAAATGTAAATAATGAGTTTAAAAATGCTACGGCATATCTTAGTATTGTTTTAGATTGTAATAAAAAAAGTCTGTTTTTTACAGAAAATATTTTACAAGAAAGCAAGATAGATAGTCTTGGTATGTTTACTTTTAAAGGAGATTTTTTGGCTGCTACCAATCGTATTTATAAAATTCATATCGATAATTGCAACGATGCTATTTCGGATTACAAACATCTTCTAAACCATTGCGAAGATAGCAAAGAAATCCTTTTTATTGCTAATAATACAGACCAAATTCATTTCCCTTTAAACAGTTTATCGCAAGTTTTTTGTTCCATTAAAAATGATAAACCCTATACTAGTGCTATTGCAAAAATTGAGACTTTACAAGAAAAAATTCTCACCGATTTACAACATAGCAAAAACGACTTACAGCGTAAAAATATTTATAAAAATCATTTTTTAGAACTACAAAAATTCAGCAAAACATTTAATGAGCCTTTGGCAGAATTATACACGTATCACTTGTATGCAAATGAAAAATCAATTAGTAGAGAATTTTATTTAACAGATTTAAAACACGCCAAATACTACACCAACTTATTAGATAGATTAAATAAAAAATATCCAAATACCAGCTACACCAAGCAATTTAAAGATGCTTTAATTAAAGATCAATATCCGTTATTAAAATCAAAACATACTTTGTATAAAGTTCTAGCGTATAGTCTTGCAACTTTATTATTACTTTCTTTGGGATTTAATATTCAGCAACATAGAAAAAGCAAAAAACAAGTTGTTACTAGCTTTAAATTAATAAATTACAAAGAAATACTAACCGCACAAGAACAAAAAGTTTTTACCTTAATGCCTACAAATAGCAATAAAGAAATTGCTGCTGCACTATTTATTAGTCTAAGTACCGTTAAAACACATATTAACAATATTTATTCTAAACTTGCCATTAATTCACGCAAAGATATTGGTGCTTTTTTTGAATAAACTCTTGTATTTTTTAACTAAAAATAGATAAGTACTTACGCTATTCGCTCTAAAAGTGCCATATAAAATCCATCATAACCAGTTTGGTACGGCGACACCTTACTTTCAGATACAAATTTATATTCTTTATGATTTTTGAGGAATTTTTTTACTTGTTCTTCATTTTCTGATGGGAAAATAGAACATGTAGCATAAACTAATTTTCCACCAACTTTTACTAGTTTAGAATAATCCTCTAATATTTCTGCTTGTATTTTTTTTATGTTTTCTAAAAATTCTGGCTGCAATTTCCATTTTGCATCTGGATTTCTTTTTAAAACTCCCAAACCACTACACGGTGCATCAATTAAAACTCTATCTGCAGAACCACGCAATTTTTTTATGGTTTTGGAATTTAAAATTGGACGAGTTTCTACATTATGTACACCATTTCGTTTTGCTCTACGCTTTAATTCTTTCAATTTATTTGCATAAATATCCAAAGCTATTATTTGCCCTTTATTATCCATTAACGAAGCTAAATGTAAAGATTTCCCTCCTGCTCCTGCACAAGCATCAATAACACGCATTCCTCCTTTTACATCCAAATAAGGTGCTACTAATTGCGAAGATGCATCTTGTACTTCAAAATGACCATTTTTAAAAGCATCGGTAGTAAATACATTTTTACGAACTACCAATTCTAAAGCATTCGGATAATCTTTTAGAATCATAGTTTCTACACCTTCTCCCAATAAATCCTTTTGCAATTTAATTTTATTTGTTTTTAAGGTATTTACACGTAAAATAACTTTTGCTTGTTGATTTAATGCATGAATCTCATCATCCCATTTCTCTCCTAATTCGGAAACACCCAATTCATCTAACCAATCTGGAATAGATTCTTTAAATTTTCGTTCTTTTAACAATTCGTCAAAACGACCTTTTATTTTTCGCACAGGTGTATCTATAAATTGTTTCCAATCTGGCAAGGTATATCCTTTTAAAACGGCAAAAACAGCAAAATTTTTCCATAAATTTTCTGCGGTATAATGTCCTTTAGTACCAGCAATTTCGTTGTATAAACGTTTCCATCTAACCATTTCGTAAATGGTCTCTGCAATAAATTTTCTATCTCTAGAGCCCCAACGTTTATCTCTTTTTAGTACTTTTTCTACAACTTTAGAAGCATATCTATCCTCGTTAAAAATTAATTTTAGTGAGTCAATCACTGCAAATGCTAAAGTTCTATGTAATCTTTTATCTTCCAAATCTTTGTTTAATTGTAGCTGCAAAAGTAGTAAATCTATTCGTGTTTCGGATTAAATCTTGTTTTTAAAAACTAAATATTAAAAAAAACACGAATTACAGGCACAACTTGCCAATGCATTTTTAATTAGTAAAGCTGTTTTACCAAAACAGCTTTACATTTCAGTCACAATCAACTAAAAATAAAACTTTAAAATTATTTTTTCTCTAAAATTTCCATTTCTTCTAAATCTTCTAAAATCATTTTAATTACAAACTTAGAAAGAATACTTGCCAATGCCTTTTTAATTGGTTTTTGAAGTCCACCAGTAACCCATTTTTTTAAAGCATCTCCTCTTCTTTGAAACCAATTTCGCTTATACTCCAAAGCAATCCACATATCCGAAATAGGTGTGTTTTTTTCCTTTTTTGGCATATTTTTAAAAATGTTTACAGCAGTATCTAAAATTTTAAAAAACCGATTATACATTGCGTCTTTTAAAGTAAAAAGCTTTTGCGGATGGTATTTTGGTTTCTCTTTATAAGTGTATTTGTATTTATCTTCGCCAGAAGTTTTATTTTCGATAAGTAAGTTTAAATCTGGAATTATTGGTAAAAAAAATCGATCATCACCTGCACGTTCAATTTTAAATTTTTGTACCATTTCTGGAGTCCAACCTTTATGAATTGGATGTACATTATCATTTGCAGGATCGTAAGGAAAACTACCAAAATACTGTACAAAATTTCTGGCATTATTTCGTCCTAAAAAGAAATCATGCACTCTAAAATTAATATCTAAAAAGCCACCAAAAGCATTAAAAGAAGCACTTGTAAGCGGATTTTTATCTCTTCCTCTATACTCTCCGTCATCATTGGTATAGTGCTTTCTTGGATAAATAACACCTTTAAAAAAATTGGTGTCGTATTGCTCTAACATTTCTTTTCTTTTTACCTTAGACTGATTCCATAAAGTCTGTATTATTGCAGGAATAACGCCCAACAAATTTTTTGGTTTTTTATACGGTCTTTTAACATCATCATTATCTGGAAAAGGGTCAATCATTATCATGCCATAATTTTGATAGACATTTTCCTCTTTATGGAATTTATTTTTTAAAATACTTCCAACTTCTCGGTATGGCTCGTTATTAATTGCACCGCCATCTACAGTAATACTTTCAAAATTTTCTGGAAAATTATCCAAACTAATCTCATCTAATACATCTGGATTTTCTTTTCCAAAATCGCCAAAAATGGTTCTTTTTAATACCGATTTTACATAATTATCGCTAAACTGTTTGTTGTTAAATTCTCGATATGCCAATCCTACAGGAAAAGCTCCAGTAGCAATAGTGGACAACGTAATTTTGTCGGAATAACTTTGTTTAAACGGATTAAACCACAAATATTTATCCTCATCAACTTCATTTCCTTTATTCAATTTAAAATGCGACACCAAATAATGTTCAAAAGTATTGTGTTTTGGAGAAGTTTTCATTCTTCTAGCAATCTCTGTTTTAAAATCTACCGATAATGGTATGCCTCGAAGTAAAGTATGGGATAATAAAATTTCTAAATCACTCGAAATAAATTTAGGTAATCTATTTTCAAGAAAAAGAGGATAGTCCACATTATCATCTACAAAATTTATGGCTCTTGTTGCAATGGAGTCAATTACTTTACTATTAAATAGAGCAACTAAATTCTCATCCAAATCGTCCGTTTCCCACAATTTATCAAATGTTTTTCCTTTGCTATCATCATCCAAATGCACCCAACTATTATACAATATATTTTGGTTATCCATTGGATTTTTAGGAATTTCTTTAACAGGATTAATAT
>WFMU01000344.1 GCA_015488935.1 Flavobacteriaceae bacterium
CCAGTAGGTACAAATCAAACCCCTACGGTTTGTAGTAAAGATGTATTAAATTTAGACTTAGATAGTTTTGTAAATTTAACAGGAAGCAGCTTTTCTTGGACAGTAGCAGACAATCCTGCAGTAACAGGAGAATTTGTAGGAACAAGTACTGCTACTAATATTACAGATACATTAATTAATACAAGTCTTTTACCACAAGATGTGGTTTATACGGTTATACCAACAAGTGTAAATACCTGTGTTGGAAGTTCTTTTACAGTAACAGTAACGGTTAATCCAGAGCCAGTAGGAACAAACCAAACTCCGACTACTTGTAGTGACCAAGTATTAAATTTAACATTAGATTCATATACAACATTGGCAGGAAATACCTATTCGTGGATAGCAACCGATAATCCAAATGTAACAGGAGAAACAACTACTGCTACAACAGGTAATACAATAAATGATACTATTAATAACGTAAGTGGAGTAAATCAAACTGTTATTTATACGGTAACACCAACAAGTGCAGATGGTTGTGTAGGAGCAGATTTTACGGTTAGTGTAACAGTTGGTAATGAACCAGATATTACGGATCAAAATGAAAGTACATGTAGTAATGTAGCTCTTGGTATAAACTTAAATAGTTATACCACACTAGTAGGTGTCGCTTATTCTTGGATTGCAGCAGATAATCCAAATGTAACAGGTGAAACTACTGTAGCATCAACAACAACTGCTATTACTGATACATTAATCAATACAACAACAACAGCACAAATCGTTATTTATACAGTAACACCAACTAATGGATGTACAGGTAATGATTTTACGGTTACTGTAAGTGTAAATCCAGAACCAGTTGGTACCGTAACACAAAATGTAAATGCTTGTAGTGATGTAGCAGTAGATATAGATTTAGAAGCCTATACTTCCCTTACGGGAAATAGTTATTCGTGGATAGCAACAGATAATACCAACGTTACTGGAGAGACAACTACAGCTACAACTACATCACGAATAATGGATAATATAACAAATACTAGTGGTGTACCACAATTAGTTACTTATACGATTACACCAACATCTGCCGATGGTTGTGTAGGTAATCCTTTTACTATTATTGTTGAAGTTGGACAAAAACCTGTTGAAATAGCTCAAGCACCTACAACAATTTGTAGTAATAATGCATTAAATATTGATTTATCAACGTACACTACATTAGTAGCAAACACCTATTCGTGGATTGCAGCAGATAATCCTGATGTAACAGGTGAAACAACTACTGCTACAACAGCAGCAGCTATTACAGATTTATTACGTAATAAAAGCTTGGTACAGCAAACGGTAACTTATACGGTTACACCAACATCATCGCAAGGATGTGGAGGTTCGCCATTTACTGTTACGGTTCAAGTAGATCCAGAACCAGTTGGAACTCCTGCAACAGAAACTGCTTGTAGCGATGTGACTTTAAATATAGATTTAAGTAATTACACAACATTAGCAGGAAACACTTATTCTTGGATTGCAACCGATAATCCAGATGTTAATGGAGAAACTATTGTAGCTACAAACTCTTCAACAATAACAGATACATTAACAAACGTAAGTGGCGTAAATCAAGATGTGATATATACAGTAACACCAACGTCTGCAAATGGATGTATTGGAGAATCATTTATTGTAACGGTTCATATTGGCGAAGAACCTGTTGGTACAGCAACAACCGAAACTGCTTGTAGTAATGTTGCATTAGATTTAGATTTATCGGATTACACATCTTTAAGTGGAAATACCTATTCTTGGATTGCCGATGATAATCCAAATGTTACAGGAGAGAGCACTACCACCATGAGTACTGTAAAAATTGATGATGTTATTATAAATACTAGCGGAACACTTCAAAATGTAATTTATAGAGTAACACCAACATCTAGCAATGGCTGTGTTGGAAATGAATTTATTGTTACCGTAGAAGTAGGTTTTGAACCAGTAGGAACAAATCAAACAGAAACCATTTGTAATAATGGAACGTTAAATTTAGATTTATCTACATACACAACACTTACAGGTAATTCTTACGAATGGGTAGCGATTGAAAATCAAAACGTAGAAGGAGAAACCACAAGTGTTACAAATTCACCAATAATTAATGATATGCTAACAAATACATCTGGAGCAATTCAAAGTGTTGATTATCAAGTAACACCAACATCTGCTGGAAACTGTGTTGGTAGTATGTTTATTGTTTCGGTGGATGTATATCCAAGACCAGAATTTGAACTAAAAGACCAATATTTTATTTGTCCAGATGCACAAACAGATACAACGATTGGAGAGGTAAATAATCCTAGTGGATACACATACGAATGGTTTGTAGCAACAGACATGACTACTGTTATAAATAATAATGCAGATGATAGATTACTAGATGTTAATGAAGCAGATATTACTGCAAATGGAGGTATTTATGCATTAAGAGCAACAGATGCAAATGGCTGTACGCATACAAAATTAACATCCGTTGGTATGGCAGAACAGTTCGAAATCACCAATGTTTATGTAGATGATTTTAATAGACCAAATAATACAATTACTATTGAAGTAACAGGAGGTTCTGGTGCTTATGAATATACACTAACGGATGCAAATGGAAATGCAACAACTCAAGTAGGAAACCCTGTTTTTGAAAATGTTTTAGCAAGTACTTATCAAATTGAAGTAACCGATATTACTGGTTGTAGTGAATACAGATATCAAGATGATATTTTTGTGTTAGATTATCCACCATTCTTTACACCAAATGGCGATTTAAAACACGATACTTGGCAAATTACAGGAGCTAATTTAATACCAGATTCTATTATATATATATTTGATAGATATGGTAAAAAAATTGCACAAGTTGATCCAAAAAGTACCGTAGGTTGGGATGGCTTATACAATGGTAAACAAATGCCTGCATCGGATTATTGGTTTACAGCACAGTATATCGATCCGAATAATAAAATGCCAAAAACAGTAAAAGGACATTTTAGCATTATTAGAAGATAAAAATGTTAATAATATCTGTAAAAAGCATTCATGTTTTGTGAATGCTTTTTTTTTTTAATGATACATTTGTTTTAGAAAAATTATTTTATTCATGAAAAATTCGGATAAAAATAGATACAATTTACGAGGTGTTTCGGCATCTAAAGAAGATGTACATTTGGCTATAAAAAATATAGACAAAGGGTTGTTTCCAAAAGCATTTTGCAAAATAGTACCAGATTATTTAACAAATAATAATGATTATTGTATTGTTATGCATGCAGATGGAGCAGGAACAAAATCTTCGTTAGCTTATGTCTATTGGAAAGAAACAGGCGATATTTCTGTATGGAAAGATATTGCACAAGATGCATTAATTATGAATATTGATGATTTATTATGTGTAGGTATTACCGATAATATTTTGCTTTCATCTACCATTGGAAGAAATAAGAACTTAATTCCTGCCGAAGTAATTTCAGAAATAATAAACGGTACCGAAGAAATATTAAGTGATTTAAGAGAATATGGTGTACATATCCATTCAACTGGTGGAGAAACTGCAGATGTTGGTGATTTGGTACGAACAATAATAGTAGATTCTACAGTTACAGCAAGAATAAAACGTACCGATATCATTGATAATGCAAATATTAAAGCAGGAAATGTAATTGTAGGATTGGCTTCTTTTGGACAAGCTACCTACGAAAAAAACTATAATGGTGGTATGGGCTCCAATGGATTAACCTCTGCAAGACACGATGTTTTTTCTAAACACCTCGCCAAAAAATATCCAGAAAGTTTTGATAATAAAGTACCTGAAGAACTAGTATATTCTGGTAATACAAAATTAGATGACACTGTAAAAAACACAAATGTAAATGCTGGGAAGTTGGTTTTATCACCAACAAGAACTTATGCACCAATCCTTAAAAAAATACTAGACAAACACAGATATGAAATCGATGGTATAGTACATTGCAGTGGAGGAGCACAGACAAAAATTTTACACTTCATTGATAATTTACATATTGTTAAAGACAATCTATTTGAAACGCCACCTCTTTTTAAACTGATACAAAAAGAATCGAATACCGATTATAAAGAAATGTATCAAGTTTTTAATATGGGACACCGTATGGAATTATATGTGCCGGAGGAAATTTCACAAAGTATCATAGAAATTTCACAAAGTTTTCATGTTGATGCACAAATTATTGGTTATGTTGAAGCTAGTGATAGAAAAAAACTAACCATTAAAAGTACTTATGGCGAATTTATATACTAATTCCATGTCAATATTTTTTTTAACATGAAAAAAATACTACTTCTTTCGGATACACATAGTTTTATAAACGACCAAATGCTTAAATACATAAAACAAGCAGATGAAGTTTGGCATGCTGGTGATATAGGAAGCATTAATGTGACCGATACCATCCAAAAATACACTATATTAAGGGCTGTTTATGGAAATATTGATGATAATAAAATAAGAAGTTCATTTCCTTTAGATGCAAAATTTACCATAGAAGGAGTAACGGTTTGGATGACGCATATTGGAGGTTATCCAAAAAGGTACAACCCACGAGTTAGAGAAGCAATACAAAGAAATCCACCAAAGCTATATATTACTGGTCATTCGCATATATTAAAAGTAATGTTCGATAAAAAATTAGATTTATTACATATAAATCCAGGCGCAGCAGGAAAATCAGGCTTTCATAAAGTAAGAACCATGGTTCGTTTTGAAATAGATAAAGAAAACATCAAAAACTTAGAAATTATTGAATTAGAAAAAAGAAATAGACAATAATAAATAGTAAAAGTCGCCTTTAAAAGACGACTTTTTCGCACTAAATAACTAAATTCTAGAGTTTATCGTAATCGATCTACAGATTTTACGAGATCTTCATCCTTTTTTATATATCTATTAGCAAATACTAATAGAAAAACACTAATAATAGGTAAAAAAGATCCAATACCTTTCTCAGAAACTGTTGTTTCTCCAGATAAATTGAGTACATGATATACAATAAAGCCTAATAATAAAAAGTTTAATAATATATTTATTCGATTTATCACAAACTGTAACTTTCTATTTTTAAATAAAAATATAGTGATAAATGAAAGTATTGCAGAAATAAAGAATAAAACACCAATTGGTTTTAATAGCATTGATTTATTGAATAAAGATTCATAGGCAGTAAAATCAGAATCATAACTTGCGTTCCATAAATAAAAAACGTTAGTTAAGCCACCAGATACAATGGCTGCCAACAATAAAAATATGGTTTGAATTCTTTGAATCATAAAAAAAATTAATGCTTTTGCAAAAATACACTAATCTTTTTTAGAAATAAAGCATTTTATTTAAAATAAAATTGTAATATTGTACTATCGAAAGGAAATAGAT
>WFMU01000345.1 GCA_015488935.1 Flavobacteriaceae bacterium
GTATTATTAATTCTCTCATTTGCATTTATCTCTTGCCAAACAAAACCTCCAAAAAAAGAATTTGTAACTGCCAATTTTAAAGAAGATTTAGTACTTTCTTTTGGTTCTTGTAACAATCAGAATATAGAAAACAAATTATTTCTAGAAATTTTAAAAAACAAACCAGAAGCATTTATTTGGGGTGGAGACATCATCTATTCCGACACCGATAATCCGTTGGTATTAGCCACTAATTTTAAAAAATTTAAAGCAGATACAACCTACAAAAACTTTGCAAAAAAAACAACTATATTAGGTACTTGGGACGACCATGATTACGGTGTAAACGATGGCGGAATAGAAAATCCAATAAAACAAGAAGCACAACATATATTATTAGACTTTTTTGATGTGCCAAAGAGCGATATACGAAGAAAACAAGAAGGTGTTTATTATGCCAAAACAATAAAAAAAGATAGTAATTCTGTAAAAATAATAATGTTAGATACACGCTATTTTAGAACCGCATTAACCAAAGATCCAACAGGAAAAAAACGCTATATTCCAAATAAATACGGACAAGGAACCATGCTCGGAAAAACACAATGGCAATGGCTAGAAAAGGAGTTAGAAACATCCACAGCAGCATTTAATATAATAGAAAGCAGTATCCAATTTCTATCCTACAAACACGGATTTGAATCTTGGGGAACCATGCCGCACGAAGTAGATAAATTAAAAAAAATGATACTAAAAACAAAAGCAAAAAATGTTATTATTATATCAGGAGATAGACATATTGCCGAAATCTCCAAAACAAATATTGGAAAATTTTATTATCCATTAATCGATTTTACAACAAGTGGTTTAACACATGCTTATACTGGATTTTCTGGCGAAGAAAACCCATATAGAGTAACCGATGTTGTTCACGAAAAAAACTTTGGATTGTTAAAATTCGATTTTAAAAGCAATCGTGTGTTATTTGAAATAAGAGGAATAAACAATGTGCTTTTAGAACAGTTTATACAGCAATATTAAAAAAGACTTATAAATTAAGGTTTTAAAAACTTTAAAAAAGCATACCTTTTTCTATTTTCTAGATATGTAAAATCACGTTCGTATAAATGAGCTTCGCGTTCAAACGAAATATTTAAATACGCCTTGTGCCAATTTCGATATTGTAAAAAACGAATAAAAAATTCTATAAAATACCAAATAAAAAAAGGCAACCAAAGCAACTCTAACTGCTGTTTTATATGTATTTTTTCGTGATTTACAAGTGCTTCATCACCTTTGTAGTTTTTATTAATTATAATAAACGGCCAAATGGTAATTGCAATATATTTATTAAATCTAAATTTAGAAAAAAGTATCATGATAAGCAAGTTACAATAATCAGTCCGTTATTTTGTTATATTTGTAAAAAAATACATATCATGATAAAAAAAGCATTCTTATTTTTAGTAATAATTCAATTGAGTTCTTGTGCTGAGTTACAACAAGTAGTAAATCAAATGCCAAATCCAACCTTAAGCAACGAACAAATTGCAGGAGGATTAAAAGAAGCATTACAAAACGGAATTACAAACCAAGTAAGCACACTAGCTTTAAAAGATGGTTTTTATAAAAACGAATTAGTTAAAATAGTAATGCCACAAGAATTGCAAAAAGTAGAAAACACATTGCGCAATCTAGGTTTAGGAAGTTTAGCAGACGAAGGTGTAAAAATGCTTAATAGAGCAGCCGAAGATGCTGTTGGCGAAGCAACACCTATTTTTGTAGATGCCATAAAAAGTTTAACACTACTTGATGCAAAAAATATATTATTAGGAAATAAAGATGCAGCAACCTCCTTTTTACAAAATAAAACACAACAAGCATTGTATGCAAAATTCCAACCAATTATTAATAATTCTTTTGCAAAAGTAGGAGCAGATAAAATATGGACGAACCTAATTACAAAGTACAATGCACTTCCACTAACCAAAGATGTAAATCCAGATTTAACCAATTACGTTACAAACGAAGCATTAAAAGGTGTTTATAAAATGGTAAGTAAAGAAGAATTAAAAATAAGAACAGACATTAATAGCAGAACAAGCGATTTATTAAAAAGAGTTTTTGCTTTGCAAGATAAAAAGTAAATAAAATTTATTTACATGCTTGGCGCGAAACAAAAAAAGAAAATCAGATAAGGGAAAACAAAAATGGATTTACTAGAAATAGCAAAAGATAATAGCAAAAAAAACGCACCGTTTTACTTTAAGTTTTTAAGTATGCTTTCGGTAGTTCGTGGTTATAATATTGTTGCTATTGTAGTTGCACAATATTTGGCTGCTATTTTTATTTTTTCGCCTCAAAAATCATTGCGTTTTGTATTAACAGACATTCATTTGTACTTTATTGTATTGGCAACAGCTTGTACAATTGCTGCAGGTTACATTATTAATAATTTTTACGATAGAGAAAAAGACCTTATTAAC
>WFMU01000346.1 GCA_015488935.1 Flavobacteriaceae bacterium
ATTTTTACACAAAATAAATAAAGCACATATAAGGAATACATGAAAATTCTTGATAAATACATATTAAGTAAATATTTTAAAACATTTATTTTTACAATATTATTATTATTACCAATAGCCATCGCTATTGATATATCTGAAAAAATTCACAAATTTATCAAGCACGAAGATTTAACAGTATGGACAATAATAAAAGACCATTACCTTAATTTTAGTATCTATTACATCAATACCTTTATGCCT
The DNA here is from genome assembly GCA_015488935.1 of Flavobacteriaceae bacterium. GTDB lineage: Bacteria > Bacteroidota > Bacteroidia > Flavobacteriales > Flavobacteriaceae > S010-17. Next base: position 244 of record WFMU01000346.1, read on the forward strand.
CTTGCATTATTTATTGCCGTAATATTATTTACTTCTAAAATGGCAGGAAATACAGAAATTATTGCCATGAATAGTGGTGGTGTTTCCTTTCCTAGATTAGTAAGACCATACATGATTGGCGCAACAATTATCTTTCTTTTTTCTTTTTATGCCAACCATTTTATTGTGCCAGAATCCAATAAAATTTGGGAAAAATTTCATCGAGATTATATTGTACATCGAAGTAAAATAAAGTTTCAGGTAGATAATGTAAACCTACAACTAAACGACCATGGCGATTTTATTTACATCAAAAATTTTAACTTAAAAACAGATAAAGGCAACTATTTTTCATACGAACACTTTAAAGATGCTAAACTCAAATACAAAATAATGAGTAGAAGAATAAGCTACAATAAAAAAGACAGTACCTATACCCTTTACGATTATAAAAAAAGATACATTCAAAAAAACAGCAACGACATCATTAAAAAAGGTAGAAAAATGGATACCATTTTCGATTTTAAACCTAGCGATTTACAATTTGTAGATTATTTAGCAAAAGAAATGAATTCTATAAAGCTACGTAAACATATAGCCAAATCCGAAAAACGAGGTATTAAAAACTTAAATAGCTACCGTGTAGAACTGTACAAACGCTCAAGTATGCCAACATCGGTATTTGCATTAACAATTATTGCCGTTTCGTTAGCATTCCGAAAAAAACGAGGAGGCATGGGTGTTAATCTAGCAATTGGTGTAGCCTTAATGTTCTTTTATGTATTTTTTATGAAAATATTTGAAGTATTTGGCGCATCAGCAACAGCAAACCCATTACTACTTGTTTGGCTACCAAATATTATTTTTGGTATATTAGCCATATTTTTATATCTCCATGCAAAAAAGTAGTTTAAAAGATTATTTACACTTACATTTTATCGTATTTATTTGGGGTTTTACAGCAGTCTTAGGAAAACTCATCCGTATTGAAGCCATACCATTAGTTTGGTTTCGACTTACAATTGCATCTGTAGTTCTCGGTCTTTTTTTACAAATTAAAAAAATAAATTTTAGAATTACTACCAGAGCCATTGTACAATTTTTTATAGCAGGATTTATTATTGGTTTCCATTGGATTGCTTTTTTTTACGCTATAAAAATAGCCAACATTTCTATTACTTTAGCAACCTTAGCAACAGGAGCACTCTTTACCTCTATTTTAGAACCCATTTTTTTAAAACGAAAAATAAAACTTTACGAAATACTCTTATCCTCACTAACCATTATTGGAATAATCATTATTTTTAACGTAGAACCACAATACTCCATAGGAATATTTGTTGCTCTATTTGCTGCTTTTTTATCTGCATTATTTGCCGTATTTAATGCAAGTTTTGTACAAGAATACGACGCAAGAATTATTTCTTTTTACGAATTATTATTTGCAGTAGTATTAATAAGTATTGTTGTTGTTTTTCAAAACGGATTTACAACAAACTTTTTTAAACTTACAAGTAACGATTGGATTTTTATAATCATATTAGGCTCTGTATGTACCGCTTATGCATTAACAGCATCTACCTTTTTACTAAAAAAAATAAGTCCATTTACCATGATGCTAACCGTAAATTTAGAACCAGTATATGGTATTTTACTCGCCTTAATAGTATTTAAAGAAAGTGAAAAAATGAATCCGAATTTTTATTATGGAGCCATCTTAATTTTTGTTGCAGTCATCCTTAACGGATATATCAAAATAAAAATGAAAAAAATATGATAAAAAATTAATATCTTGCGCCGATAAATGATGAATTTTATCTAATTTCGTTATGTAAACTAACCAATAATTTATGGAATATTTAGATTTTGAAAAACCAATTCAAGAATTACAAGAGCAACTAGACAAGTGCTTATCATTAGGAAAAGAAAGTGAAATTGACCTTTCTACTGCCTGTGACCAAATTGAAAAAAAATTAAAAGAAACCAAACAAAAAATATATAAAGATTTAACACCTTGGCAAAGAGTACAACTCTCTCGTCATCCAAATAGACCTTATACATTAGACTATATAAACGCCCTTACCAAAGGAAGTTTTATGGAATTACATGGCGATAGAAATGTAAAAGACGACAAAGCAATGGTAGGTGGCTTAGGTAAAATTGGAGACCAAAGCTTTATGTTTATCGGACAACAAAAAGGACATAATACCAAAACACGACAATATCGTAATTTTGGAATGTCCAATCCAGAAGGATATCGCAAAGCATTACGCTTAATGAAAATGGCCGAAAAATTTAACATTCCTGTTGTAACATTTTTAGATACACCGGGAGCATATCCAGGCTTAGAAGCCGAAGAACGTGGCCAAGGAGAAGCTATTGCCAGAAATATTTTTGAAATGACCAAACTACAAGTACCAATTATTACCATTATTATTGGCGAAGGTGCATCTGGTGGCGCTCTTGGAATTGGCGTTGGCGACAAAGTATTAATGATGGAAAATACATGGTACACTGTAATATCTCCAGAATCATGCTCCTCTATACTATGGCGCAGTTGGGAATACAAAGAACAAGCTGCCGAAGCACTAAAATTAACAGCAAACGATTTAAAAAAATTAAAAATTGTTGACGAAATAATTAAAGAACCATTTGGTGGCGCACATACAAATAGAGAAGAAACTTTTACTATTGTAGAAAAAGTAATTTTAAAACATTTTAAAGCATTAAGTAAGCTAACTACCGAGAAATTAATAGCAAACCGAATGAAAAAATACTCCGAAATGGGAGTTTATAAAGGCTAAAAATAACTACAAAAATCAATATATTATGTTAACAGCAATCGTTTCAATTTTAGGAGGTATTATTGCATCCTCATCGTACATTGTATCTAAAAAATCAGATGCAAAAGAATTAATAGATAAATTAGTACCATACCAAGGATGGATTGGTGTAATACTATTAATCTGGAGTATTAAAAACGCACTTATGCTATTCCGATATTTCTCATTTAATGGTATTATCATTACCGTAGTACAATTTATTGTTGGTTTCTTATTAGCATACGCATTGCTATCACAATATTTATTTAGTAAAAGTGACGAAGCAAAAGAAAAAGGACAAGAATTACGTGCAAAATTAGTACAATATCAAGTTCCTGCTGGAATTGGATTAATTATTCTAGGAATATTACGTCTTTTTCATTGGTTTTAACTAAAGAAAAAACAGATGTCTAAAATTCTCACTGCAAAACAAATTTACCAAGCAGACAAAGTAACAATTCAAAAAAACAACATTACTTCCATCGATTTAATGGAACACGCTAGTTTGCAATGCTTTCAATGGATTCACAACCGTTTACAAGGAAACCCTTTACCAATACACGTAATTTGTGGTACTGGGAATAATGGTGGCGATGGTTTGGTCGTTGCACGAATGTTAAAAAAACACGGCTACAATATTAAAACCTATGTTGTAAATTGTGACAATACCAGATCTGCTGATTTTTTAACAAACTACGAACGCTTAAAAGAATTAGGAGATTGGCCAATTATGGTAAGCTGTGATGCTGAATTTCCAAAAATAACCGAAAACGATATGGTTATCGATGCCATATTTGGTATCGGTCTAAACCGTGCACCTGAAGGCTTACTCAAAGAAATTATACAACACATTAACAAATCCAACGCCTACATTTTATCCATTGATTTTCCATCTGGATTATTTGCAGATAAAACCGTAAAAGATAAAGATAGTGTAGTCAAAGCATTTCAAGTACTTACTTTTGAAGTTCCAAAACTTGCCTTTTTAATGCCCGAAAATGAGCCTTATTGTTTAAATTGGGAAGTACTACCAATAGGTTTAGACCAAGAATTTATCTTTAAACAAAAAAGTAATTACTACCTAACAGAAAAACACGACGTTTTGCCAATGTACAAAATGAGAAGCAAATTTTCTCATAAAGGAACGTATGGACATGCCCTAATTATTGGTGGAAGTTTTGGTAAAATAGGAGCCGTAACACTAGCATCAAAAGCATGTTTAAAAATAGGAAGTGGCTTGGTTACAGCATACATTCCAAAATGTGGTTATCCAATATTACAAACAGCCATACCAGAAGTAATGGTAGAAGTAGATACCGAAAAAGAATTACAGCACTTTAATTTCAAAACCAATCCAAATGTTATTGGAATTGGTGTTGGTATGGGAACTTCAGAAAAAACCAAACAAGGTTTTGTACAATTTTTAAAAAATAATACCTTACCACTTGTTGTAGATGCAGATGCCATTAATTGTATTGCTAAAGACAAAAAAAGTTTAGAACTACTACCAAAAAATACAGTAATAACACCACATCCAAAAGAATTGGAACGTCTAATTGGTAAATGGAAAGATGACTATCACAAATTAGAAAAAACGATAGAATTTAGTAAAAAACACCAATTGATTATTGTGCTTAAAGGAGCAAATACCGCTGTTATACACCAAGGCAAAGCCCATTTTAATACCACAGGAAATCCAGCACTAGCAACGGCAGGAAGCGGCGATGTATTAACAGGTCTTATTACAGGACTAATTGCCCAGAATTACCACCCTTTAGAAGCAAGTATCTTTGCCGCATATTTACACGGACTAACTGCCGATATTGCCATGCAAAATATGGTTTATGAAACTTTTACTGCAAGTGATATTATTTACAACTTATCCAACGCATTTATTCATTTGTTGGCTCCTCCTCCACAGCCAGAGCAAGAAAAAAAGTAATTTTACTGTTTATACATGATAGAAATCATACTATTTTAAAAAAATATTTTCTACCTTTAAGGTACTAAATAATTGAAAATTATGGATAAAATAAAAACAGATTGGTCTAAAAACGAATTTAAAGCATACTTATTTTTATACGCAGCTAATGCTGATTATATCGTATCCGAAACAGAAAAAGATATTATA
>WFMU01000347.1 GCA_015488935.1 Flavobacteriaceae bacterium
GATTTACACCATGTCCAACAGGATATTCTTTATATTCAAAATCAATTTCTAAATTTTCTAATATTGGTAATGATTTTCTTGACCAATCTATTGGCAATACTTGATCTACAGTTCCATGGGAAATAAAAAAATCTAATTTTTCACTTACATCTTTATCTATCTCTTTTGGAATTAATTCTTTATTTATATAACCACTTAATGCGATTACATGCCTGATTTTACCTGGATTTTTAAGTGCTATTGCATAACTTAATATGGAGCCTTGACTAAATCCTAAAAGAAATACTTTTTGTTTATTTACTTGGTATTTATCGATGATAGTATCTATAAAATTTTCAATTTTTTCGATAGATTTTCTCGCTTCCTCTAAATTAGAAAATTTTCCATTATTCGCATCAAAATTAATAGAGTACCATGCATGGCTTCCAAAGCCTAATGTTAATGGTGCTCTTGCGCTTATTATCAATAATTCTTTGGGTAATTCTGCTGCAAACGAGAATAAATCTTGTTCATTACTTCCGTATCCATGCAATAGTATTAATAATGGTGGATTTTCTATGGTGGATTCTCTTACTAGGTATTCTAACATAATTATACTATTAATTTTTTATTGGCATAAATACCATATACTTTTCCTTGCATTTTTTTGTTTAACATCGCTGCATTTTTTGATGTAGATAGTATATGGTCTTCTGTAAATGTATAGTTAACATTTGGATTAAACAAAGTTAAATTTGCTTTTTCATTTTCTTGAATGGTTATTTTCTCTAGTCCAAATCGTTTTCTTGGATTGGTAGTTAGTGCATCTATTAATTTTTCTAAATTGAGTACTGCATTTATTGTTCCAAACAAACTTTCTATACCTATTGTTCCAAATTTTGCATGTTCAAATGCTACTTTTTTATGCTCTATATCTATTGGATTATGGTCGGATGTAATCATATCTATTACACCATTTTCTACAGCTTTTTGTAGTGCTTTTACATCTTTTTTTGTTCTTAGTGGTGGCAATACTTTATAGTTTGTATTAAAGTCCAAAATGTTATCGTCTGTAAGTGCCAAATGATGTGCAGCCACACTACAGGAAATATCCAATCCTTTTTTCTTTGCTTGTGCTATTAATTTTACCGATTTTGCTGTAGATATACATGGTATATGTAATTTTCCACCTGTATATTCTAACAAAAACAAATCTCTTGCTATTTGTAGTTCTTCTGCTAATGCAGGAATACCTATTAATCCTAATTTTGTACTGTTTACACCTTCGTTTACAAATCCTTTTGCAATATTATTTTCTTGTGGAAAGCTCAAAATTAATGCTTCAAAATTTTGTGCATATTGCAATCCAATTTTTAATAAGTTTGCATTGGTAATTGCCTTGTTATAATCGCCAAAAGCTACTGCTCCAGCATTTTGCATATCGTATAATTCTGCCATTTCAATACCTTTTGCTCCTTTGGTTAAATTTGCTATTGGATATAGTGCTACGGCATTTTCTTTGGATTTATTTATTAAAAATGCAACTGCTGCTTTAGAATCGATTACAGGATTTGTGTTTGGATTAACAGCAACGGCTGTAAAGCCACTTTTCGAAGCTACTTTTAAACCGTGTTCTATGGTTTCTCGTTCTTCGTAACCTGGTTCTCCAAACGAAACCGAAGTATCAAACCAACCACAAGAAACGTGTAAATTTTCTAAAGTTATTGTCTTAACTCCTTTTGCTGCCACAATGGATTTTGCAATTTTTACAATGATACCTTTTTCAATTAATAAATCTCTTTTTTTTAAATGAAAAGGACTTGCTTTATCTATTATTTTTGCAGATTTAATAAGTATATTCATTCGTTGTATTTTAAAACTTTATTTGTGAATATTAGCTCAGCTCCCTTTCATAAATTTAATTAACAGTAACTCTAGCAACCAAAACAGAACTGCCAAACCGATAAACCATTTCCATACAGAAACGGTTTTATAGGTATTGCTAATCTGTTCAAAAGTCTGTTTTATGCTTGTTGTATAATTTACGTTTTTATACGTTTTAAATTGTGCTTTTAAATTTGCATAATGTGTATTACTTTCTAAGCGATTGTAATTATATGCAATATTCTTTAACGTTTCTTCTCCTTTTTTTATTTGATAAAATCCTGCTTGTAATGGATTTTCTTCGGTAATTAGTTTTACGCTATTCTGACTTGCTTCTTGCAACGGTATAAAACTATACTGTTTATTATGTACTATATTACTACTTTTTATTTGTAATATATTATCCTTTTTTAGGTTTGTTTGTACTTCAATTTTGTTTGTTTTGCCAATAGTATAGTATAATGCGGTAATAGTAAAGCTTTGTTTTCCAAAATTATAAAATATAGGAACGATTAGTGGTGAATTTTTAAAATTTGAATTTGCTTGATTTATTGCTGCTGCAATCCAATATACTTTCCCTTTTTTTACTTTAGATTCTGCTATAAATGCATTTTGATTTTCAAATTTTAAAATAGAAGATGTTTTTCTAAAATTAGAAACGTAACTACGCTTTACATTTGGATATTGGAAATTTTTGACTTGTTTTTCAAAAACATTATCTAATATTGGATGCGAAAAATTAATGGTGTTTATTTGATGTTCT
>WFMU01000348.1 GCA_015488935.1 Flavobacteriaceae bacterium
ATATAATCCACAAAAGCTTCTAAATTTCCAGCATCCGCTAACTGTAAAACAGCAAAATAATTATTTTTATCTTCCGTTTTAATAATTACAGGAGGATATCCAAATTGCATTAAAATAAAATTCATTAAAATTCTTGCAAGTCTTCCATTACCATCATCAAAAGGGTGAATACGTATAAAACGATAATGAAACTCAGCAGCAACTAATATTGAATTGATCTTTTTTGAATTGATTTTATTTTTGTACCAATTTAATAAGTCAAACATCATTGCAGGAGTTTCTTCAGGAGTTGCAAACCTAAAAATTTCACCAGTTTTTGTTTTTACATGATTAGGAGATGTTTTATACTTACCTACTTTTATTCTTTTTTTTGTTGGCTTACCATTTGGAGTAATAGCATCAACATCATATTCTTTTTTTAATAAAAGCTGATGTAACTCTCTGATAAAAGTTTCTGTTATAGGTCTTTTTTGTTTAACAATATCAAGAATTAAATTAATAGCTTCATTGTGACCTTCAACTTCAAGGTGGTCTTTTAAGGACTTTCCTTGAGCTGTTATATGAAATAAAATTAATGCTTTCGTTTCTCCATAAGTTAGAGTGTTTCCTTCTAAATGATTAGAATGGTAATTCCAGTCTAAACGAAATTTTTGCATAATGCGTAATTCATCCTCTTTATTTAAAGGACGAAGTGTGTCTAATTCTTTTTTTAACTGTATCGCTTTAGCAACATTTTCCATAATAAAACTAAAATATACCACAAATATAACTAAAAAGAATAGCCAATAAATTTGTTTTATTAAAAATAAAGTTTAGATTTGTTTCTCAATACAGAATATGAATACACAAAACACATATCAAAACTGGTATTACTTCTTTTACTTTTTTACAAGGGAAGCGAGACTGTGTATGTGTTAAAAACAAGAATTAAAGTTTAAATATATTAAAAGTCTCGATTTTATCGGGACTTTTTCTTTTTTACAAGCATATGAAAATAGCCATACAAGGAATAAAAGGATCATTTCACCACATTGTTGCCAATCAATATTTTGGTAATGCCATTACATTAAACGAATGTCTGACTTTTGACGAAATGCCACTATTAATAAAAAACGATAAAGTAGATTACCTAGTAATGGCCATAGAAAATTCTATTGCAGGAGCCATTTTAGCAAATTACAAGCTAATAGACGAATACCATCTTAATATAGTTGGAGAAGTATATTTACCAATCCAGCACCAATTAATGGCATTAAAAAATCAAAACATAAACGATATTACCGAAGTATGGTCACATCCAATGGCAATAAATCAATGTAGAGTGTTTTTGAGAAAATATCCACATATTAAGTTAATAGAAGAAACCGATACTGCCGAAGTAGCACGATTGATAGAAGCAAATCAACTAAAAGGGATCGCAGGAATTGCAAGTAAAAAGGCAGCAGCAATATACCATTTAAACATTATTGCAGACGATATACAAACCAATCCAGAAAACTATACGCGTTTTTTTATATTGAATAAAAAGCAGAAAGATAACGAAAGTAATTATAATAAAGTATCCTTAAAATTTATTACCAAACATGAGCAAGGAAGTTTGGTAGAAGTTTTACAAATACTGGTAAATCACCAATTAAATTTATCTAAAATACAATCTTTACCAATAATAGATGATCCTTGGAAATATTCCTTTTTTGTAGATGTAATTTTTGAAGATGAAAAACAATTTCACAACGTATTAAAAGAAATGAAAAAAATAGTAACCGAAGTAAAGATTTTAGGAAAATATAAAAAATCGGAAAACCGAAATAAAAAATAGAGCAATGCGAAAAGAAATATATACCACAATTTCAAAAGAAAAATCGGTACAAAATAAAAGTACGATTATAGAAAAAGCAAACCGATTAAATACGGTAAAAGAATACTATTTTTCTACCAAGCTAAAAGAAATACGTACACGAATAGCATCAGGAAAACCAATAATTAATCTAGGAATAGGTTCGCCAGATATTGCCCCACCAATGGCAGTAATAGAAGCTATATCCAAAGCAGTTTTAAGTGAAGAAAATCACTCCTACCAAAGCTACCAAGGACTACCAGAATTTAGAACGGCAATAGCAAAATTTTACAAAACACATTACGATGTTAGCCTAAATCCAGAAAACGAAATATTACCATTAATGGGTTCTAAAGAAGGAATAATGCATATTTCTATGGCATTTTTAAACGAAGGTGATGAAGTACTAATACCAAATCCTGGTTATATGACCTATACATCCGTAACCAAATTACTAAATGCAAAACCAGTTTATTATCATTTAAAACAAGAAAAAAACTGGTATCCAGATTTTGAAGCCTTAGAAAAACTAGATTTAAGTAAGGTAAAAATAATGTGGCTTAATTATCCAAATATGCCAACAGGAAGCGTAGCAACAAAAGCATTGTTTGAACGCCTCATTACCTTTGCAAAAAAACACCAAATACTATTGGTAAATGACAATCCATATAGTTTTGTGTTAAATCAAAAACCATGGAGTATTTTAAGTGTAAAAGGAGCAAAAGAAGTAGCAATAGAATTAAACTCGTTAAGTAAAACCTTTAATATGGCAGGTTGGCGTGTAGGCATGTTGTTAGGAAATGAAACCTATATAAAAACCGTATTACAAGTAAAAAGTAACATGGATAGTGGTATGTTTTACGGCATCCAAAAAGGAGCAATAGCAGCATTAGAAATTACCAATGGATGGTTTGATAAGATAAATGCTATTTATAAAAGTAGAAGAAAAATAGTTTGGCAAATTTTAGATAAACTAAACTGCACATACGATAAAAATGCCGTTGGATTATTTGTTTGGGCAAAAATTCCAAAAGGAATAAAATCCGAACAATTAACCGATAAATTATTATATGAAAAAGATATTTTTATTACACCAGGAACCATTTTTGGTACAAATGGCGCAGGTTATGTGCGTGTATCTTTATGTGTAAATAAAGAAAAATTAACAGAAGTATTAAAACGAATATGAAAATAGCAATCATAGGATTAGGATTAATAGGAGGCTCATTAGCCATAGAATTTCAAAAAAACCATACGGTTTATGGAATAGATAGCAATGCAGAAAATCAACAAAAAGCAGTAAAATTAGGCTTGGTAGAAAAAATAATTGACTATAGCAAATTGCCAAAAATGGACGTAGTAGTTATTGCTGTTCCAGTAAATGCAACACCAAAAGTAGCAGTAGAAGTATTAGAAATCATAAACGATAAAACTTTAGTTTTTGATGTAGGTTCTACCAAAGAAGGTGTGTGTAATGCTGTAAAAAAACATCCGAAAAGAGCAAATTTTGTAGCAGTACATCCAATTGCAGGAACCGAATTTTCGGGACCAAATGCAGCAATCGAAAATTTATTTACAAACAAAGTAAGCATTATTTGTGAGCAAGAATTAAGTGCAAAAAAACAAATAGATAAACTCCTACATTTATTTGAACCAATAAACATGCGAATGGTATTTATGAATTCTGCAAAAAAACACGATAAACATATTGCTTATGTATCGCATTTATCACACATAAGCTCTTTTATGCTTGGGAAAACAGTATTGGAAATAGAAAAAGGTGAAAAAAATATATTTGATATGGCAGGAAGTGGATTTGCTTCTACAGTACGTTTAGCAAAAAGTTCGCCCAATACATGGACACCAATATTTATGCAAAACAAAAAGTATATACTAAAATCATTAGACGAGTATATCAATAATTTATTAGAATTTAAAAAACATTTACAAAACGAATCCAAAGAAGCCATATATCAAACTATGGAAGAAACAAATCATATAAAAGAAGTATTAAACGGAATTATTAAATAAGTCAATTTAAATAGAATAAAAGGGAAATATTAAAAACAATTTAACGATATTTAAGTGACACAAAACCAAACAAAATGAAAAACTTAGAAAACAACAAATGGTTACAGCAAATGGAACTAACACATCCCTTAGTAATAGCAGGACCATGTAGCGCAGAAACCGAAGAACAAGTACTAGCAATTGCACACGAACTAAAACAAACCGATGCAACCGTCTTTAGAGCAGGTGTTTGGAAACCAAGAACAAGACCAGGAAATTTTGAAGGTATAGGAGCATTGGCATTGCCATGGTTACAACGTGTAAAAAAAGAAACAGGACTATTAATTGCAGTAGAAGTTGCCAATGCAAATCATGTAAAATTAGCACTAGAACACGATGTAGATATTTTATGGATTGGAGCAAGAACAACCGTAAATCCATTTGCAGTACAAGAAATAGCAGATGCATTAGAAAACACCAAAAAAATAGTATTGGTAAAAAATCCGATAAATCCAGACTTAGAATTGTGGATTGGTGCAGTAGAGCGTTTACAAAAAGCCAATATTAAAAACTTAGGAGGAATTCATAGAGGATTTTCAACCTACCAAAAAACAACCTATCGAAACAATCCAAATTGGCAAATCGCAATTGATTTTAAAAATAGGTTACCAAACATACCATTAATCAACGACCCATCACATATTTGTGGAAATAGAACAGGTATTTTTGACGTTTGTCAGATGGCACTAGACCTACAATTTGATGGATTAATGATAGAAACACATACCAATCCAGATAAAGCATGGAGCGATGCAAAACAACAAATAACACCAGCAAGATTAGACGAAATTACAGTAGATTTAAGAGTGAGAAAAAGTAATTTTGAAGAAGAAAAAGCCTTAAAAAATCTAAATAAATTACGAAGCGAAATAAATATAATTGACAAACAAATTATAGAAGACGTATCTAATAGAATGAAAATAGCTAAAAAAATAGCCGAAGAAAAGAAATCGCAAAATGTAGCAGTACTACAACCAAATAGATGGAGTAAAATGCTAGAAGAACGAATAAAAATAGGAACAGATTTAGGCTTAAGCAATCAATTTATGGAAAATTTGTACAAAGCAATACACCAAGAATCAATTAAAGTACAAGAATCTATTGTAAAAAAATAATTCAATTTTTTTTGCGACCTTTGTTGCATATATGACCGATAAAAATAAACCAAAACATCTATTAGTAATACGACTTTCTGCAATGGGAGACGTAGCAATGCTTGTACCTGTATTACGCGTATTAAAATCTGAAAATCCAGAAGTAAAAATTACCGTCTTAACACGAAAATTTTTACAACCAATTTTTGATGCAGATATTTCGGGAATAAATATCAATTTCCATGAAGCAGATACCAAAGGAAAACACAAAGGAATACTTGGAATTTTTAAATTAGCAAGAGAACTAAGAACATTAAAAATAGATGTAATTGCAGATACACACAATGTACTTCGCTCTAAAATATTGCGATTTTTCCTCCTAGGAATAAAAAAAGAAGCCATAGATAAAGGAAGAGC
>WFMU01000349.1 GCA_015488935.1 Flavobacteriaceae bacterium
TATTTATGGCATATAATGAAGAGGAAAAAAAAGAAATAATTAAGCGATATAAAGATATGCTTAGCGATACTTATGAGACTTTAACCAAAAAAGATAAAGAGCTCATACGTAAAGCATTTGATTTGGCAGCAGATGCACATTCTGAGCAAAGACGTAAAACTGGAGAACCCTATATTTATCATCCAATTGCTGTTGCAAAGATTGTTTCTAACGAAATTGGACTTGGTGCTATTTCTATTGCAGCGGCACTACTCCACGATGTGGTAGAAGATACCACATACACCACAGAAGATATCGATAAATTATTTGGAGAAACTATTGCTAGAATTGTAAAAGGATTGACCAAAATATCGCATTTAAAAAAAGATCAAGATGTATCGCTACAAGCAGAAAATTACCGAAAAATGTTGCTTACGTTACATGATGATGTACGTGTAATTCTTATTAAAATTGCAGACAGGTTACACAATATGCAAACAATGGATGCAATGCCGCCACACAAACAAGTCAAAATTTCTTCAGAAACTTTATTTATTTATGCCCCTTTAGCACATCGACTTGGTTTATATAATATTAAAACACAATTAGAAGATTTAGGTTTAAAATATACAGAACCAGAAATTTATACAGAAATTTACAACAAAATAACACAGAGTAAAGAAGAACAAGACATTTATATTAAAACTTTTTCTAAAGTGATAAAAGACACATTAGATAAAGAAAAAATGAAATATGAAATAAAAGGAAGACCAAAATCCATTTATTCTATTCGAAAAAAAATGTTAAATCAAGGTGTAACTTTTGATGAGGTTTACGACAAATTTGCTATTCGAATTATTTATAAAAGTACACGCCAAAAAGAAAAGTTTAAAGCTTGGAAAATATATTCTATTGTTACCGACCATTTTACACCAAATCCAAAACGTTTACGAGATTGGATTACGCAACCAAAATCTACAGGTTATGAAGCTTTACATATAACCGTAATGGGCTTAAAAGGTCGTTGGGTAGAAGTTCAAATTCGCTCTGAGCGAATGAATGAAATTGCAGAACGTGGCTATGCTGCACACTTTAAATACAAACAAGGAAACACCAAAGAGAGTGGTTTAGAAACTTGGTTAAATTTATTAAAAGAAACCCTAGAAAATACCGAAAGTAATGCTGTTGATTTTGTAGAACAATTTAAACTTAATCTATACGCCAAAGAAATATACATTTTTACACCTAATGGCGATATAAAAAGTTTACCTAAAGGAGCTTCTCCTGTAGATTTTGCATTTGCCATACATACCGAAGTTGGTATGCGTTGCCGAGGAGCAAAAGTTAATGGAAAAATTGTACCCTTAAGTTATGAATTACAAAGTGGTGACCAAGTAGAGATTATTACTTCTAAAAATCAAAAACCAAAATTGAGTTGGCTAGATTTTGTTATTACTGCTAGTGCCAAATCAAAAATTAAAAATTCATTAAAAGAAGAAGAAAAAGAAACTGCAAATGAAGGAAAAGAAATTTTATCTCGAAAATTACGTCATATTAAAATTCCATTTAACGAAAAAACAATAAATGAATTAGTAAATTATTTTAAACTTAAAACAAGTTTGGATTTATTTTTGCGTTTTGGAAATGGAACTATTGATAATAAACAACTAAAAGAATTTGCAAGTAATCGAAGTAATAGTTTTTATAATTTCTTTAAATCTACCATAAGAAAGAAAAATACCAATACTGCTACAACTACTAAAGATGAAGTTTCGTATAAATACGACATGCTGGTTTTTGGTAAAGATGAAGAAAAACTCGATTATAAAAAGGCAAAATGTTGTACACCAATTCCTGGCGATAAAGTTTTTGGTTTTATTACCATATCCGAAGGTATAAAAATCCACAAAATAGATTGTCCTAATGCCGTTGCTTTACAAGCAAATTATGCCTATCGCATTATACCTGCAAAATGGATTGATTCATCACAACAAGAACATAAAATTTCACTTTTAATTAAAGGTATAGATAACAAAGGTTTGGTTAATAAAGTTACTCGAGTACTCTCAAACCAGCTAAATATTAACCTTTACGGAATTAATATTAACGGCGATAATGGCTATTTTGAAGGAAAACTGAAAATCGGTATTAAAAACAAAGAACAATTTAAAAAAATAGTTATAGCTCTTAAAAAAATTGAAGGAATTGTAAAAGTTACTAGAGTACAAAAATAATATCTTCTAAATTTCTACATTTGTTCAAAACTTGTTTATTATATTTTGCTAAGTATAACAATCTAACATCTATTTACTCGTAAATTTGTTTTTTAATATCAAAATTATTCTTTTAAATGAATACGAATAATAATCAAGAAATTGTAAAAAACGTTTTTACAAAATTTTTAGAGACTAACGGACATCGAAAAACTCCCGAACGATATGCCATTTTACAAGAAATTTATGACCACGATGAACATTTTGATATTGAATCGCTATACGACTATATGCAAAATAAAAAATATCGTGTAAGTAGAGCAACATTATACAATACTATTGAATTACTTTTAGAAAGTGGACTGGTTAGAAGACATCAATTTGGACAAAATCAATCGCACTACGAAAAATCATACTTCGACAAACAACACGACCATGTTATTTTAACAGATACAGGAGAAGTAATTGAATTTTGCGATCCAAGAATTCAAGCTATAAAAAAAACAATTGAGGAAGTTTTTGATATTAATATAAGCAATCATTCACTTTATTTTTATGGAACAAAAAATAAAACCAAATAACACAACCAAAATATTACAAAAATGGTAGATTTATTACTAGGCTTACAATGGGGAGACGAAGGCAAAGGAAAAATTGTTGATGTACTTACCAAAAATTACGATATTATTGCACGTTTTCAAGGAGGTCCAAATGCTGGTCATACCCTTATTTTTGATGGAAATAAACATGTTTTGCATACCATACCTTCTGGAATTTTTCATGATAATGTAGTAAATATTGTTGGAAATGGTGTGGTTATTGACCCTGTAATCTTTAAAAAAGAATTAGATAATTTATCCAAATACCATATCGATTTTAAATCTAATTTACTAATCTCTAGAAAAGCACATGTTATTTTGCCTACACATCGCTTGTTAGATGCAGCATCTGAAACTGCCAAAGGAAAAGCAAAAATAGGCTCTACACTTAAAGGAATTGGACCTACATATATGGATAAAACTGGTAGAAACGGTTTTAGAATTGGCGATTTTGAATTGGATAACTGGAAAGAAAAATTTCATGCTTTAACCAGAAAACACCTCTCAATGTTAGATTATTTTGATGTAGATATTCAATTTAATTTAAAAGAATTAGAAGAAGAATTTTTTATTGGTGTAAAAAGACTGAAAGAGCTTTCTTTTATTGATAGTGAAGAATATTTACAACAAGCCATGCAACATGGAAAAACCATTTTAGCAGAAGGAGCACAAGGCTCTTTATTAGATATTGATTTTGGAACCTATCCTTTTGTAACTTCATCGAATACTACGGCTGCTGGTGCTTGTACTGGTTTAGGTGTTGCTCCAAATAAAATTGGCAATGTCTTTGGAGTTTTTAAAGCCTATGTTACGCGTGTTGGCTCTGGCCCTTTTCCTACCGAATTATTTGATGAAAATGGAAAAACAATGGCTAAAGTTGGTCACGAATTTGGAGCAACAACAGGAAGACCAAGAAGATGCGGTTGGTTAGATTTAGTTGCCTTAAAATATGCTGTAGAAATTAATGGTGTTACACAACTAATGATGATGAAAAGTGATGTCTTATCTGGATTTGACTCCCTACAAATAGCAACTACCTACAATTATAAAGGCAAAAAAATAGCACATTTACCATATAATATAGAATCTAAAAATGTTTCGGTAAATTACGAAAACGTTTCTGGCTGGAAAGCAGATATTACAAAAGCAACAAATGTAAAAGATTTACCACAAAATTTGTTAGATTATGTTAAAATCATTGAAGATTTTGTTGGCGTTCCTGTAAAAATTGTATCTGTTGGTCCAGATAGAAAACAAACCATTTTTATTTAAATGTCTGTAGCTAATAACATACAGCAACTTAAAAAAACATTGCCTAAAGAGGTAGTTTTAGTTGCCGTTTCAAAAACAAAACCAATTGCATCTATTTTAGAAGCTTATCGTATTGGACAACGTATTTTTGGAGAGAATAAAATCCAAGAAATGACTGCAAAATTTGAAGAGCTTCCTAAAGATATTGAATGGCACATGATTGGGCATTTACAACGTAATAAGATTAAATATATGGCACATTATGTGCATCTTATTCATGGTATCGATAGTTTTAAAACTTTAAAAGAAATTAACAAACAAGCAAAAAAACACCATCGCGTAATTCGTTGCTTACTACAAGCTAAAATTGCAAAAGAAGATACTAAATTTGGACTTTCATTTTCGGAGATTGATGCCATTTTAAATGCAAAAGAACTACAAGAACTAGAACATATCAAAATTTCTGGTTTTATGGGAATGGCTAGTTTTACTAATAACCAAGAACAAATAAAAAAAGAGTTTTTGGCTTTAAAAAAATTCTTTGATTCGCAAAAAAATAAAACTGCTACTAATATAGATATTCAAACACTTTCTATGGGAATGAGTGGCGATTATCAACTAGCAATTGCCTGTGGTAGCAACATGGTACGTGTTGGTAGTGCAATCTTTGGAAGTAGAAATTATTAACCTGAGTATTCTATAATAAAAAAAAGTATTTAATAATCTGCACCATCAGGATATGCACCCATCAACTCACCAACCTTAGAAACCATACTACGACTACCACAGAAAAAAGGCACACGTTGGTGCAATTCTGTAGGTTGTATATCTAAAATACGCTGGTAACCATCTGTAGCCATACCATTTGCTTGTTCTGCCAAAAAAGCCATTGGATTACATTCGTACAACAAGCGCAATTTTCCTTTCGGACTTTTAGAACTTGTTGGATAAATATAAATACCACCCTTAATCATATTTCTATGAAAATCAGAAACCAAAGAGCCAATATAACGCGAAGTATATTTTTGACCTTCCTCTACTTTTTTCTGAATATATTTTAAATAATCTTTAACACCTTGTGGAAAATGAACATAATTTGCTTCGTTAATCGAATAAATATTTCCTTTTCTCGGAAACTCCATATTTGGATGTGATAAGTAAAAAGTACCAATCGCAGGATTTAAAGTAAAGCCATGCACACCTCTTCCTGTACTGTAAACAAGCATGGTAGAAGTACCATAAACAATGTATCCAGCAGCAACTTGCTTCTTCCCTTTTTGTAAAAAATCAGCTTTAGTAACTGGCTGACCTTTAGGCGTAATACGCTCATAAACCGAAAAAATAGTACCTACCGAAACATTTACATCGATGTTCGAAGAACCATCCAAAGGATCCATTAGTAAAATATACTTATTATCATTATTACCATTACTACCTTTAATAACTACAAAATCATCTTCCTCTTCACTAGCAATACCACAAACAATTTCTCTTTTAGTTAAAGTTTGCATAAAAATATCGTTTGCATAAACATCTAATTTCTGTTGGTCTTCGCCTTGGATGTTTGTTTCGCCTGCAGCACCTAAAATATCCACAAGTCCAGCTTTATTAACTTCGTGATTTACTACTTTGGCTGCCAATCGAATAGCATTTAACAACCTAGATAATTCGCCAGATGATCCACTAAAATGACTTTGATTATTAATGATAAATTCACCGAGCGTGCTATGTTTTTTCATAAAAAATACTGTTTCTAAGTACAAATATCGTTAAATTTGTAGAAATAAATTAAATAATAACATGGATTTTACAATAAGAAGGGGTGAAGCAAGAGACATGGCAGATATTTTGGAACTAATTAATGAATTAGCTACCATAAAAAAAACACCAAATCCTGTAACAATAACAATGTATGATTTAATTAATTGTGGTTTTTCGAAAGCAGAATTATTTACAAGTTATGTTGCAGAAATTGGAGATAAAATAGTTGGTTTTATGCTTTTTACAAAATCCTACTCTATAAGTGGAAAAACGCTTCGATTAGAAGATGTCTTTGTAAGTAGCGCTTATAAAAAAAGAGGAATAGGAATATCCTTATTTTCTAAATTTTTAGAATATGCCGAAAAAGCAAATGCACATCTCTTAGAATGGGTTTTACAAGAGAGATTTAAAAACTTACTAGACCTATATACTACTGCTGGTGCAAAAGTACTAGACCACTTAAACGTATATAAATTAACTAAAGACGATATAAAAAAATTATTGGTAAAAAAAGACACGTTAGTAATTGATGAAAAAGTAGGAAAACTAGTAGTTAGAAATGGAGAAATGAAAGATATGGCAAATGTTTTAGAACTAATTGAAGACGTTTGTGAAGAAAAAAATGTAAGCTGTAAAATAAATATTTACGATTTAATGAAAGATGGATTTACAAAAAACCCATTCTTTAAAACCATTGTTGCTGAAAAGAATAGAGAAGTAATAGCAGCAATATTATTTTACGATTCTTTTTCTACTTTAAAAGGAAAATCGGCAGTTATTGAAGAAATATTTGTAAAATCTGGGTATAGAGGTACTGGAGTTGGAAAATTACTAAGTAACCATTTTTTTGAATATGCGAATACAAATAAAGTAAATCGAATAATGCAAATAGTATCTAATAAAGATGAATTAACCATAAATAGAAATATCTTTTTTGGTGCAAAAAAAATAGAAGATTTAAAAGTAATACGAATAACAAGAGAAGAATTACGTAAATTTATAAATAGCTAAGTCAAATGAATTTTACCATAAGAGAAGGAATGATTAAAGATATGGCAAACGTTCTTGAACTAATAAAAGAACTTGCCTCTTTTGAAAAAGAACCAGATGCTGTAGAAATTGATATATACGATTTAATAAAACATGGATTTTCTTCTAAACCCGCATTTAAAATTTTTGTAGCAGAACAAAAAACTGAGATTGTAGGTATCGTGTTGTTTTATCCACGTTTTTCTACATGGAAAGGCAAAACATTTCATCTCGAAGATTTAATTGTAAAACAAGAAAAAAGAGGACAAGGTATAGGGAAAGCTCTATATCATAAATTTTTAGAATACGCACACCAACAAAAAGTAAAACGAGTAGAATGGGTGGTGCTCAACTGGAATAAAAATGCAATAACATTTTACGAAAAAACTGGAGCAACAATTTTAGAAGATTGGCGTACAGTACAAATGAATGAAAAAGCATTAAATGAATATATTACAAACAAAAAATAGTATTTTTATAGCAAATGAAAATATATAAGTTTGGAGGAGCATCCATAAAAAATGCAACTGGTGTAAAAAACCTACTGCAAGTACTACAAACAATGTCGCATACAAATGTTATCTTGGTAGTATCTGCAATGGGAAAAATGACCAATGCTTTTGAAGATGTGGTAAATGCCTATTTATACAATACAAAAATATTAGCTACAAAAATTGATATTGTAAGAACATATCATTATACTATTTTAAACGATTTATTTAAAAACGAGTCGCACCAAGTATATACAGAAATAAATCAATTATTTTTACTGCTATCTGGATTTTTTATTCAAAATAAAAATAAAGAATATAATTATGTTTACGATCAAATAGTATCCTTAGCTGAACAAATGGCAACAAAAATTATTAGCGCATACTTATTAGAAAATGGCATAGATAACCATTGGATTGATATACGTGATTATATTAAAACCAATTCGGATTATAGAGAAGCAAAAGTAGATTGGACTGCAACAGAAAAAAATATAAAAGCGTTAGAAAACACTAAAAAACTACAAATAACACAAGGTTTTATTGGAAGTGATTCTAATAATAATACAACCACGCTAGGAAGAGAAGGTTCGGACTATACAGCGGCAATTTTTGCCTACTGCCTAAATGCAAATAGTGTAAGTATTTTTAAAGATGTAGCAGGTGTTTTAAATGCAGACCCAAATACATTTAAAAATACCGTATTACTATCACAAATATCCTATAGAGAAGCTATAGAAATGGCATTTTACGGAGCTTCTGTAATACATCCTAAAACATTACAACCATTACAAAGAAAAGAAATACCACTATATGTAAAATCATTTAATGCACCAAAAGAAAATGGTACAACTGTAGGAAAAGGTGTAGATTTAAAGCCAAAAGTACCTTGTTATATTGTAAAAAAAGAACAAATATTAATATCTATTGCTACAAGAGATTTTTCTTTTATGATGGAAGATAATATTAGTGAAATATTTGACCTATTACACCAATTTAAATTAAACGTAAATTTAATTCAGAATACGGCAATTAGTTTTTCCGTATGTTTGGAGGATAAATACGGCAATTTTAATACTTTTTTAAAAGCATTAAAAATAACCTATAAAGGTCTGTACAATACAAAAGCAATCTTACTAACCATAAGACATTTTAATAAAAAAGACATAACACAAATAGAAAACAACAACAAGGTATTATTAAAACAAACAAGTAGAGAAACCGTACAGTTTGTATTAGAAAAAAAATTAAATTTAAAACAATAATTAATGAGTTTAGTATCCTCAAAAGAAATAGCCAAAGTATTACGTATCGAGAAATATGGATTTCTTGGTACATTTATCGGTTGGCTTTTGATGAAAATATTGCGAATTTCGAAACTCAATAAAATTTACGATAAACATAAAAACAAAACGGATTTGGATTTTTTAAATGCCATACTAAATGAAGTACAAATTCAGTTTGACATACCTGAAAATGATTTAAAAAGAATTCCAAAAGAAGGTGCGTTTATTACCATATCTAACCATCCACTTGGCGGAATAGATGGTATTTTATTACTTAAATTATTACTAGAAAAAAGACCAGATTATAAAATAATTGCCAATTTTTTATTACATCGCATAGAGCCACTAAAGCCTTATGTAATGCCCGTAAATCCATTTGAAGATAGAAAAGATGCTAAATCTAGTATTGCTGGAATTAAGAATGCACTGCTACATCTCCGTGCTGGAAATCCATTAGGAATTTTTCCAGCTGGAGAAGTTTCAACTTATAAAGATGATAAATTATTGGTAGATAAACCTTGGGAAATGAGTGCAGTAAAACTAATACACAAAGCCAAAGTTCCTGTAATTCCAATTTATTTCCATGCCAAAAATAGTAAATTGTTTTATCTATTATCTAGATTAAGTGGTACACTAAGAACTGCAAAATTACCTTCCGAATTATTATCGCAAGGACGAAGAGAAATAAAGGTTAGAATCGGAAATCCAATTTTAGTAGAAGACCAAGCTACCTATAAAAATACCGAAGATTTTTACCAATTTATACGAAAGAAAACCTATATGTTGGCAAATTCATTTGAAAATTATTATTCAAAAACAGGACTTAATTTAAAGAAAGTACAACTGCCAAAAAAAATTATTGATGCAATAGATACAAGTAAATTAGTTGCCGAAGTTAAAGCACTAAAAAATACCAAAAGCAACTTATTAACTAGCAAACACTACGAAGTATATTTAGCAGAAACTTCCAAAATCCCAAACCTACTTCAAGAAATTGGAAGACTTAGAGAAATTACTTTTAGAGAAGTTGGCGAAGGAACAAATAAAAAAATAGATTTAGATAAATACGATAAATTTTATAAACATTTGTTTTTATGGAATGCCGAAAAACAACAATTAATTGGTGCATATCGTATGGGATTTGGTGCAGAAA
>WFMU01000350.1 GCA_015488935.1 Flavobacteriaceae bacterium
GAATGGTTTTTTTATGGTTGTTTTTAAACTTTTGGAGGGACTTTTAAATGATGTATAATTGTACATTTGCATCGTTTTTAAACGAACAAAAAAATGAAAATATATTATTTATTTATAGGGATTTTATTGTTTACAAATCTACTTTATGCACAAAAAGAAGTTAGTGGATATGTAGTAGATGCTCAAACACACAAACCAATAAAAAATGTACGCATATTTACACAACAAGACGTAAAAACAACCACAAATGTAGAAGGTTTTTTTACCTTAAAAGTAATTCCAGAAACAAAAAATATAATATGTACGTATGCCAATTATAAAATACAGAAAATACCATTAGATAGCACAAAAAAAGAAGTAGAACAGCTACAAATAAAACTTATGCCATTTAGTGAAACACTTCAAGAAATTGCAATTATTGGTGTTACAGATATTATAAAAAAGAGACAAGTGCCAATGGCAGTAAACACCATAAAATCTTACGAAATAGCACACCAAATAGGCACAAAAGAATTGCCAGAACTATTAAACTATACTCCATCTGTTTATACAAGAAAAAGTGGTGGCTACGGCGATGTAAATATTAAAGTACGCGGATTTGACCAACGAAATACTGCAGTACTCATTAACGGAATGCCAGTAAACGATATGGAAAGCGGAAATGTGTATTGGAGTAATTGGTTAGGATTGGCAGATGTTACATCTACCATACAAATTCAACGAGGATTGGGAGCCTCTAAATTAGCCATACCATCTGTAGGAGGAACCATTAATATATTAACAAGACCATCGAGTAAAAAACAAGGTATCATTGCAAAATTTGATACACAAAATGATAATTATAATAGAATATCTGTACAATATAATTCAGGAATACTAAATGATAAAACATCCATATCCATTTTAATGAGCCATTTTAAAGGCAATGGTTATGTAGATGCAACGCAAGGCGAAGGCTATAGTTTTTATTTAGATACAGAATACCAAATAAATGATAAAAATAGATTGCAATTTACCATGCTAACCGCACCACAGTGGCACAGACAACGAAATAATGCCATACGTATAGCAGATTATATAAAATATAGTAAAAATAAAGAGCCAAACTTGCGTTATAATAGCGAGTGGGGATTTAAAAATAATAAAGTCTATACATGGAGTAAAAATTATTACCACAAACCAGTTATGTCATTAAACTGGAATTATAAACATTCTGATAAAACACAATTAAACACCGTAGTTTACGCTTCTTGGGGAAAAGGTGGCGGAACAGGACCAATAGGTAATATAAACGGTATTTATGCTTTGCAACCAACATTGCGAAATGCCGATGGATTGTATCGATTTGACGAAATTGTGGCATGGAACTCGGGAAGTAATGTGCCTGATTTTGGAGCAATTAGAACACCAGAAGCAAACGGAAACTATACCAATACCATCGGAAAAGGATTAACTAGATTTGCTTTTATAAATTCACAAGCATGGTACGGAAGTATTGTAAATTTACAAATACAGATACATAAAAATTGGAATTGGCAAGTTGGAGTGGATTTACGTTCGCATTCAGGTAAAAATGCACTTACCGTAAATGATGTCTTGGGAGCAGATAATTATTTCGATTTTTTCGATAGAAATAATCCGAATAGAACCATTACAACATCTGATTATGTTGCTGCAAATTTTGATTGGAATCCTTTTAAAAGTATTGCAAGTTTAGAAAAAATAGTATTTTATAATCAAGGAAATGTACGTTGGTTAGGAGCATTTACACAATTGGAATATACACATAAGAAGATAGCCGCGTTTGTACAATCGAGTATTTCTAAACAAGGATTTCAACGTATTGATTACTTTAATTTACCGAGAGACGTAGATGGTGATGGGAAAATTGAAGAACAAAAATCCGATTGGTACATTAAAAATGGTGGAAATATTAAAGCAGGAATAAATTATAAGATGCGTAGTAAAGACAATGTTTATTTGAACGCAGGATATTATAGTAAACAACCATTATTTGAAGCAGTATTTTCAAATTTTTCGGACAATACGATAACCAAAGATTTACAAAACGAAAGAATTTCTGTATTTGAACTAGGATATACGCATCTTTTTTCAAAAGGAAAAATAACAGCAAATTTATATAAAACTATTTGGTCAGATAGATATGTAAAAACAACAGGAGTTGTTAATGGTGTAAATGCAAGTGGAAGAATGTTTGGTGTAAAAGAAGACCATAGCGGAATAGAAGTGGATGCCAAATACCATTTTAACAAATTAAAAATAGCAGGAATGCTATCGTTTGGCGATTGGAAATATGCAGGAAATATAAAAGGAGTAAAATTATATGATGATACCCAACAATTTTTGGAAGAAAGAGATTATAATTTAGATAATTTAAAAGTAGGAAATGCAGCGCAATTTACAGCCTTTTATGGTTTAGATTATACGGTAATTACAGATTTACATCTAACATTTCGTCATGCTTTTTACAACAATTTATATGCAAATATAGATATTAATGATTTTGGTACAAATACACAAAATAAGGTTTTAAAATTACCAGCATACCAATTATTAGATGTAGGAACTTCCTACAATTTAGAGGTAAGAAACTTTGGAAATCTTTCTTTTCAGTTTACTATCAATAATCTATTAGATACAAGTTATATATCCGAATCTAATACCAACATACAAGCGCGTACAGGCGACCAAACATGGAAAGGTATTTCTACAGAAAATCAAGTATTTTTTGGATTAGGACGTACTTGGCTGTTTGGTGTAAAATTTGAATTTTAAGCTACATTCTAGTATCTAGTTAAAACATTTTTTAACAAACCATAATGTCTAGTTGTATCATGGATATAGTTATAGCTTTCTAGAAACCCAAGTTCGTTACCATTAGCATCTACCAAAACTATGGTAGGAAACACACGCTTACCACGTGTTTTACTGTATTTTTTACTTAAAGTTTCGTTTACTGCTTTTTGTTCTTGAGAAATTAAATCGGTTCTTCTAGGAAAATCAGCTTTATATAAAATAAGGCTCTTATTTGCAATTTTTTTAAATTTATTGGTAGATAAAAAATCTTTATCGAGCATTTTACAAATTCCACACCAATCCGAACCAGTAAAAAATATAAGGATAGGTTTGTTTTGTGAAGTTGCTAATTTTTTTGCTTGTTCAAAGTTAGAAATCCATTGTAACTCTGTATTAACAGAGGCTTCTTGTGCATTTAAAAAAGTTACTTGGAATAAAATAATAGTAAAAAATAAAAGGACTTTTTTCATTTTATAATTTTTAATTGTAGTTATTTAGTTTATCATTATTGTTAATCGATTTATTTCGTAATCCAATCATACAAGTGTTTAACTCATATCCTAATAACAGAATAATAGAGTTTAACCATATAAAAAGCATTAATATTAGTACTGTTCCAATAATACCATAAAGCTCATTATACTTTGCAAATTTACTAACATAAATTCCAAATAAAATAAAATTTAGAATAATTAGTATGGTTGTAAAAATGGAGCCAGGAGATAAAAAATTAATTTTTCGTCCTTCTTTCGTTCCAAAATAATAAAGGAAAGAGACACCAACAAGTAGCATCAATAATAAAATGGCATTTTTGCCAAATCCAATCCAATAGATATCATCCGAAACAAAACCATTGGCTTTTAATTTACCAACTCCTATTTCAAAGTAAAATATTACTGCTACTGTAACTAACAATAATAGTGCCATGATTATAGATGTATATAATGCAGCAATATACTGCATTACCATGTTTCTGGTTTTTATTTTGTGATAGGTATATTCAAAACCGCTAAATAATGCGTTAACTCCATTAGCCATTAAAAAAATAGAAAGAACAAAAACAGAAGAGAGTAAACCTCCGTAACTATTATTTGCTATATCTTTAATTACATAATCTACACTATCTGCTGTTTTTGGTGGTAAAGCATCTTCTACAAGTACTAAAAAATCTTCTTGAAAATTATCAATTGGAATATATGGAATTAGTGTAAGAATAAAAAGAGCAAATGGAAATAGCGCCATAAAAAAACTAAAAGCAATACTTCCTGCACGAGAAGTAACCGCACCTTTAACAATACCAATAATATACATTTCCAAAAGGTCAAAAAGACTCATACCTTTAAGACCAGGAACTTTAATTTTATCGGCAACTTTAGTTAAAAAGCCAATAACAGGAATTTTTTGCAAACGCTCTTTGTTTTCCATAAAGGTATATTTATTCTTCGAATAGCAAAATTAATTAATCACATTTAGCATCAAAATTAGCACTCCATTTATTTTGTACTTTCATTACTTGTTCAATTATATCACGAACGGCACCTTTTCCTCCTTTTTTATGCGAAATATACATAGAAATTTGTTTTATTTCTGGAGCAGCATCTTGTGGGCAGGTTGGCAAACCAACCAATTCCATCACAGGATAATCAGGAATATCATCGCCCATATAAAGCACATTTTTTAAATTGATATGTTTTTTATCTAAATAATCGTGTAGTTGTATAATTTTATTGTGTGCTCCTAAATAAATATCTTTAATACCAAGACCTTGTAAGCGTTTTTTAACCGATTGATTGGTTCCTCCAGAAATAATACAGATATTAAAGCCATTATCAACCGCAGTTTTTAATGCATAGCCATCTTTAATGTTCATTTTTCGAACCATTTCTCCATCAGGAAAAATAGTAACTGTACCATCAGTTAATACGCCATCTACATCAAAAATCAAAGTATTTATTTGTGGTAGTATTTCTTTATAATTTTTACTCATTTTTTTCTTTTTATTAAATATATATTTTCCCTTGTCGGATTATATCACTTCTTTCCGTTACTCATTTCAGTATCCATAATAGAA
>WFMU01000351.1 GCA_015488935.1 Flavobacteriaceae bacterium
ACTAAAACAGCATCTGGATTGTATATTCCAGATTCCGCAAAAGAAAAACCTCAACAAGGAAAAGTAGTTGCAGTTGGTAAAGGAACAAAAGATGAGCCAACAACAGTAAAAGTAGGCGACACAGTACTTTATGGGAAATTTGCAGGAACAGAATTAAAATTAAATGGCGGTGATTATTTAATCATGCGTGAAAGTGAAATATTTGCAATTATATAAACATTCAGAAACGTATATATTGTATTTACAAAATAATTTAATAATTAAAAAAATAAAAAATAATGGCAAAAGATATAAAATTCGATATAGAAGCACGTGATGGGCTAAAACGTGGTGTAAATGCATTAGCAAATGCAGTAAAAGTAACTTTAGGACCAAAAGGAAGGAATGTAGTTATCGGAAAAACATTTGGAGCACCACATATTACCAAAGATGGTGTAAGTGTAGCCAAAGAAATAGAATTGGAAAACCCTTTAGAAAATATGGGTGCACAAATGGTTAAAGAAGTGGCCTCAAAAACCAATGACCTAGCTGGTGATGGTACAACTACAGCAACCGTATTAGCACAAGCAATTGTAAAAGAAGGATTGCGTAATGTTGCAGCAGGAGCAAATCCATTAGATTTAAAAAGAGGAATTGATAAAGCAACAAAAGCAATAGTAGCAGAATTACATAAACAATCTCAAACAGTTGGTAAAGGAGATAAAATAAAACAAGTTGCAACCATTTCTGCAAATAATGATGAATCTGTGGGCGAATTAATAGCAAAAGCATTTCATAAAGTAGGAAAAGAAGGAGTAATTACCATAGAAGAAGCAAAAGGAATGGAAACCTATGTAGATATTGTAGAAGGAATGCAATTTGACAGAGGATATTTATCGCCATATTTTGTTACAGATACCGAAAAAATGCTAACAGATTTAGAGAATCCATACATTTTATTGTACGATAAAAAAATATCTACAATGCAAGAAATAATGCCAATTTTAGAACCAGTTGTAAAAACAGGAAGACCATTATTAATTATTGCCGAAGATGTAGATGGCGAAGCATTAGCAACACTAGTAGTAAACAAACTAAGAGGCTCTTTAAAAATTGCAGCAGTAAAAGCACCTGGATTTGGAGATAGACGTAAAGCAATGTTAGAAGACATCGCAATTTTAACAGGAGGAACCGTTATTGCAGAAGAAAGAGGTTTTGTTTTAAATGAAACAACATTAGATATGCTAGGAACAGCAGAACGTGTTACTATAGATAAAGACAATACCACCATTGTAAATGGTTCAGGAAAAAAAGCAGATATCAAAGGAAGAGTAAATCAAATAAAATCACAAATAGAAACTACAACATCCGATTACGATAAAGAAAAATTACAAGAACGTTTGGCTAAATTGGCAGGAGGCGTAGCGGTACTATATGTAGGCGCTGCTAGTGAAGTAGAAATGAAAGAGAAAAAAGATAGAGTAGATGATGCTTTACATGCCACAAGAGCCGCAGTTGAAGAAGGTATTGTTGCAGGTGGTGGGGTAGCTTATATACGTTCTAAAAAAGTTTTAGATAAAATTACAGCAGATAATTTAGACGAAAAAACAGGAATAGCTATCATTGCAAGAGCAATTGAAGAACCATTACGTCAGATTGTAGAAAATGCAGGAAGTGAAGGCTCTGTTGTAGTAAATAAAGTTTTAGAAGGAAAAAAAGATTTTGGTTACAACGCAAAAACAAACGAATATGTAAGTATGTTTAAAGCAGGAATTATCGATCCAACAAAAGTAACACGTGTTGCACTTGAAAATGCAGCATCTGTTGCAGGAATGATTCTAACTACCGAGTGTGCTTTAGTTGATATAAAAGAAGAAACACCTGTAGCAGCACCACCAATGGGTGGAATGCCAGGAATGATGTAATGCAAATAACACATCAGAAGATAATAAAATTAATCGAGCAAAATAAATACAACTCTTTTGCTCGATTTTTTTTTAAATAAGAAATACTATATTTAAAATAATTCGTTTTACTTATATAAAACTTTTTTTAGTAGTTTTGCTCCATAATTCCATATATGAAAAATAATATCATTTTTCTTTTATTCTTAAGTTGTAATTTTAGCTTTGCTCAAGTTGGAGGAGAGCAGATATATAATTTTTTAAATACACCAACTTCCGCAAGGCAAGCAGCTCTAGGCGGAAAAGTGTTAACAGGTCTTGATGATGTTAACCAAGGAGCATGGAACCCCGCAATGATAAACCAAGAAATGGATAATAAGTTAGCTGTTAATTATGTTAATTTTTTGGCAGATATTAACTATGGCTCCGTAAATTTTGCCCATTTATTTACCAGAAGATTTGGAACTTTACATGGAGGGATTAGTTTTGTAGATTATGGAAAACTAATTGGTGCAGACGAACAAGGTAACGAAACAGGAACATTTCATGCCAGAGATATTGCCATTTCTATTGGTTATGCAAAGCAAATACCTTGGGAGAATTTTTATTTTGGAGCCAATATAAAAATTATAAATGCCACCATAGATAACTATACTTCTTATGGTATTACCTCTGATTTGGCATTAGCATATTACAAACATGATATGCCATATAGGTTTACCGCAATTATTAGAAATATTGGATACCAAATTACTCCTTTTGATGAAGTAAGAGAAAAATTACCCTTATCTATTGCACTTGGAATGTCTTATCAAGTAGAAAAAATTCCTCTAAAATGGTATCTAACAGTAGATAACCTGCAAAAATGGAATATTTCTGTAGCAAACCCTTCCGATGCAGAAACCGATATTGAAGGTGTAACAACCATAAAAAAAATAACATTTTTAGATAATGCAACAAGACATTTTGTTGTTGGAGCAGAATTATTTCCTGAAAAAAGTTTTAACTTAAGAGTTGGATATAATTTCAGAAGAGCCAAAGAGTTACGCTTAACTGAAGCTAGAACTTTTGCAGGGTTTTCGCTAGGATTTGGTTTGCGTATGCATAATATTAAATTTAATTATGCCTATACAAAATACCATCCAGCATCAAATACAAGCACCTTTAGTTTGCAAATTAATTTAAATAGTAAATTGAGATAAATTGAAAAAAAAAATTACCATAGCTATTGATGGATATTCATCTACAGGAAAAAGTACCATAGCAAAGCAATTAGCCAAACAATTAGGCTATATTTATGTAGATACAGGTGCAATGTATAGAGCTGTAACCTTATATGCAATGCAACAAAAATTTATTGATGCAACGCACTTCGATGTAAATTCTCTTATTGCAGATTTAGATAATATTTCCTTGAAATTCATATATAATGCAAAAAAAGGATTTGCCGAAATGTATTTGAATGGAAAAAATGTAGAACAAGAAATTAGAGGAATGGAAGTCTCTAAGCTTGTTAGTAAAATAGCTACCATCTCTGAAGTTCGTAAAAAATTAGTTGCCCAACAGCAGCTAATAGGAAAAGGTAAAGGCGTTGTAATGGATGGTCGTGATATTGGTACCGTAGTTTTTAAAGATGCAGAACTAAAATTATTTATGACAGCATCTCCAGAAAAAAGAGCATTTCGAAGATATAAAGAACTATTAGAACGTGGAGATAACGTAGATTATGAAGAAATTCTTAAAAATGTACAATACAGAGATCATATTGACTCTACACGAAAAGACTCACCATTAACCAAAGCAAAAGATGCTATTGATTTTGATAATAGCAATATGAGATTAGAAGAACAGTTTGAGCGAATTTATAATCTTGCAATGGAAATAATAGCCAAAAAATAATACCAAGAATACGGTATTTTATTTTTTATATCACATTATTAGAAACTCTAAAAAAAGAGAAATAAATTAAAAATAATATAACTTATTGAAAATGTGGTATTTGTGTTTTTGTCAATTTTAATAACTTTTTAAAGAGTGTTAAAAATTACCTACAATTAGGTATTTTTTAATACAATAATAAGTCTTACATTTGTCCTGTAATTTTTTACTAATTGTTTTATCAAATTGATTAAAACAATTGTAATTTTTAATAAATAGGGGACTACTAATAC
>WFMU01000352.1 GCA_015488935.1 Flavobacteriaceae bacterium
AAAACAAGGAAAAGAATATTATTTTAATAAAAAAAATGGAGATACAGTAGATGTAATAACCTACCATTATGACCCTAATTATGCTAAACCTTTTTTTTACAAATTATATTTTTCAGATACAAAAGATCAAAATAATTGGAAAATTGAAACACATTATAAAAATTCTATTTTTTTAGGAAAACTCAAACTTGAAGGGAAATATTATTACACACAATATTCAATTAATTTTAATATAAATAATTTTTTTTATGTTCCATACGATTGTGAAGGAATTAGTTATATCATAGAAATAAATAACATCATTTTTTTAGGTTTTATAGATTTTGGGAACTCTTTGTATTTATACAAGTTAGAAAAAGAACCATAAATAAATTATGAAAAAACAATCCAAAGAAAATTTTATGGATTACGACTTAGAACGTAAAAACTTTTGGTATTGGCAATGGCAAACCATGTATTGCAATACAAAACCTTTAAAAGAAAACAGGTTATGAAAAATAAATTAATTCAGTAAGCCAAGTTTATTGAAACTTTTCAACATTGCAATATTAATCGCTACTCATTTTACCAGTTGCACAACTAACAAACGATTTTGCTTTATGCATTACTGTATTTGCATCTCCTACTTCTGGATATCCCATTTTAGATAATTTTTCTTTTACCATGGTTAAAATAGTATCGGAAACTTGGTTGATTTGTATTTCAGAATTTTCTAAAGTTACTACTACTTCATTTACTCCATCAATAGATAGCAATCCTTTTTTAATGGTGTTTGCACAGCCATTACATTTTAAATTTAGTATGTTTATTGTTGTCATTTTTAATTTTAGTTATTGTTTTTTGTTGTAAAATTATTTTTGAACATGTCAAATATAATTAATTTCTTGTTCCTCCATGTCCTTTTGCAACTACAAAAAGTATCTTTATATTGAGGTATAGAAATCTGAAAAATTGTACAATCCAATTCTTCATCATAAACCGTTGTGTTTTTGTTATTTTTTGCGCCATTTTCAACTATTTTAATTATTATTCTGGTATTAGCCACCAAAAAGGTTTCATTTTTGCTTTGTAGATAAACATGTAGTGTAATGCTAATTTCACCCAATGTCCTGCTAATCCCATATCGCCGATGGTATCGTTTAATTTTCTTCCTGTTTCTGGATATTTATGATAATCTGGTACTATTGGATTTACTGTCATGGTAACTGCAGATCCTTTTCCAAGTCCAAAACCAGATGATGCTACACATGCTGCTCCCATATTTCCCATGGAGCCTTTGTGTAATTTTGCATTTTCGCCATTTTTCACTAGTTCAATTACGTTATCTACGACTACTTTTGCCGATATTCCTGATGGCATTCCTGTTCTTGGTGGTGCTGGAAATATTGCCGTTCCATTTTTACTTGTTCTTGGTTTTGAAATGGTATGTGGTGGTGCAAATGCAATTCCAGGTGCAAAAATATTTTTGTACGATGGATTTTGATAGGTTTCTGGCCAATCTTGTACCGACCATTCTTCGTAAGGTCTAGGCGTGTAATCCGCATCAACAATCATAAATCCTTTAAATAATTTTTCGGTAATATCTGCACCTTTTTTATCGTAAGCTTTAAATCCATGTCCTGAGAACGATGGTATTAACATACCAAAATCGAAAGTTTCTGTTTTTTGCTCTCCTTCTAATGTTTCGTAATGCGCAATACCGTCTTCAATTTTGTTTACACCAGCTCTTTTAATCCATTTGATACCTCTATCCTCAAAAAGCATTTCGGCAAGGTCTTGTGCGGTCATTTTTTTACTACCAAGTTTAAGTGTCATACCATCCATTCCAAAATCTCCTAATTCATATTCGTTAGAAATCCATGTAATTTCTGCTTTATCTCTAACTTTATGTCGGTTGAGTTCGTGTTCAACATTTAAAATGTATTCAAATGCAGCGCCTTGACAAGTTGCTTTGGCATGTCCTGTACCAATTAATATTTTTACATGCTCTCCATTTTTCATTCTTTGGATTAATGCTTTAAGGTCTTTCCATGCGTGTTGTGCATGGTCGTAAGTACATACCGAAACGGTTTTATTTGTTCCTGGTAATAAGCCTTCTGTGGCTTCAAAATTAAGTTTAGGACCAGTAGCATTTATTAAATAATCGTAATCTACTTTTATACTTTGTCCTTTTTTATCTCCAGTTACATATTCTGCTAAAATATATCCTTTATTTATTTCATTATCTCCTTCTGGATAAAAAGCAGTTCCTTTTGCTTGTATAAAAGTAATTCCTTTTTTCTTATATAATGGTGCTAATGGAAAAACGGTTTGCGTTGGTTTCATTCGACCAACACCAATCCAAATATTAGATGGAATCCATTGGTAATTGCTGTTTGGCGATACGACTACAATTTCATGTTCTTTAGATAGTTCTTTCCTTAGATAAGATACGGCAGTATGCCCTGAGACTCCTGCACCTAATACTACTATTTTTGCCATAAATTCTATTTTATATATTCGCAAATGTACAATATATTTAATAGGATGTAGTAACCTAAGTTGCTTAAGAAAGGTTTTTTACATCAAAAAAAATCCTTAAAATAATAGCTTTAAGGATTTTTTATATTGTAATGTGTAATTGCTTGAAGTTGTTATTCATTAAATGTAATATTAACAATACCTCTTAAGTCTCCAATTTTAAAACCTGTAGCTTTATCGTTTGGATACAATGCTTTAAGAATACTGTCTGTTTTTGAAGTTACTTGTTCTCCAACAACACCATGACAAGCCAAACATTTACCTTCTAATTTAATAGGAGCATAAAAATGTACTTTTCCAGCCACATCTTTTTTTACTATTGGTTTTAATTTTTCTCCTTTGCTAATAGTGGTTAAATAGTGTTCTATTATAACTTTTTCAACTTCAGTTGGTTTATTCTTTTCATTTCTAATTTTATGCGAAGTTCTTTTAATCGAAACATGGTATTTATTTGCCATTTCTTCTGTTAAAGACATCGCTTTTACATTGCAAAATGGTATCGCTTGTTGCGGTCCACCAGCTTTCATTTTTTCCATTAACTTACTTCCAAGTTTTTTTACTGTTGCTTTTCCAATCTCTTTCCCTTTAGCAATATAGGCTTGTTTTTCTTTTAAGGAAAGTTTATCAGAACTACAACTAGTAACAAAAATTACTATAAAACTAAGTAAGAATAGATATTTCATTATTTTACAGCTTTAAATCCTTTAGCAGACCATCCCATAAAACCACCATCTAGATTTACCACATTATATCCTTTTGCTTTTAATTGTTTTGCTGCTCTCATACTTCTTCCGCCAGAACGACAATATACATATACAGGAGCATCTTTTTTATATTTTGCCATTTGCTCCATAAAATTTTTATCAAATAAATTTATGTTTACTGCTTTTTCTATATGGCCAACTTTGTATTCTTCGGGCGTTCTTACATCTACTAATTGTACATCTTTACCTTCTGTTTGTGCTTTAAACTCACTTGCATTTGCATGTTTTATTGGATTATCCTGTACTGGCTTTACTACGGTTGTTTGTACATTCTCTCTTTTAGTTGTTTTATTTTTTGTACAACTGAAAGTAGTAAAAGTTATTGCTAATAATACAATTAGAATATTAAATTTTTTAGTTTTCATTATTTGTTTTTTTAGATTAATAATTCACAAAAATACTTTTTAAATAACAGGTTTATTGTGACTTATGTTACAGTAAAAGTATTGAAATTAATTTAAAATATGGATATTTTTTTGTATAAAAATTTTTTTTATCCTAAAAAAATGTTAAATTTGCTGCATACAATTTTATATACCTCCCCATAAATTGTAAATTAATTAACAAAATGTTTAACTTAACAAATCAAACCAAATGAAAAAAATGAAAATTATTTTAGGATTGCTTGTACTCATTTTTGCAGTATCTTGTAATCAGAATGACGAATTAGTAAATACGGATTCGCAAAATGAAAGCCAACAAAAACTATTGAGTATTGACCAAGTAAATGAACAAATTACAAAAGCAATTCTTAAAAATGGAACTTTTGATTGGAAAGATGCTAGTGATCAATTATTATGGAGTGCTGCGGTACATGGAGGTAATATATTAACCATTGGATATGGAGAAGAAAATGAAAGTTTTAGAACAGAAAAAAGTGAAAGATTATCTGCAATTAAAAACAATATCGTTTCGTCAATTAAATCTGCTGTTGCAGAAAAAGCAACAAAAGATGTTGTCGTTTTTGATGATAATACATTAAACTTTATAGATGTAAAAGTATTGGATTTATCTACCGTTAAAATGCTTAGAGAAAAATCTAATATTAGATATATAGAACCTGAAGGATTTGAATATACTGGTGAAATTTTGGCTCAAGACAAATCTGCTTCTGGATGTGATAAATCTGGAGCATATATTAGCGGTTCTGATTATGGACACTACGGAAGCGCACACGTGCCTTGGAATTTTTATGATGCTAAAATTAACCAAGCTTGGGCATATAGTAAAGGAAGAGGTATTGGTATTGGAATAATTGATACTGGAGTATCTAGTTCTCAATTAAACTTAGGATATAAGTTTGATGATTATTACTCTGGAAGATATATTAGAAAATATGGAACTTATGTAGATTCTTGGAAATGGTGGTTAAATGTAGATACACATAACGATGGACCAAATGATAAATGTAGCCATGGTACAAGTACTGCATCAACTGCTGCTGCTCCTTATAGTAGTCATAAATTAGTAGGTGTAGCTTTCGAAAGTAACCTTGTTACTTATAGAGGTACTAGCGATGTTGTTT
The DNA here is from genome assembly GCA_015488935.1 of Flavobacteriaceae bacterium. GTDB lineage: Bacteria > Bacteroidota > Bacteroidia > Flavobacteriales > Flavobacteriaceae > S010-17. The sequence continues at coordinate 4,810 of WFMU01000352.1, forward strand.
TAAATGGATACCAAGAGCGTAGAGGAGTTTCTGCAGCACTTAGACACTTAGGAAACAGATCGGATATTAAAATTATTTCAATGTCTATAGGTTATCCTTGGTCTATTGGTAGTATTAAAGATGCTGTAAAATACGCTTATGCAAGAGGAAAAATGATTTTTGCTGCTGGTGGTACTTCTACAAGTTACACAAATTGGTACGGCGTAATATTTCCTGCTACAATGAGCGAAACTGTTGCAGTAACAGGTGTTGAAGAAAGTAGTTCTTACAACGAATGTGATGTTTGTCATAAAGGAAGTAAAATTGACTTTACTTATATTATGGAAAGAGCAAACAATCACCACCAACCTGTTCTTGGTTTTTACAACAATCAATCTACTTACTTTGGTGGCTCTTCTGTTGCAACTGCTGCAACTGCTGGTATTGCTGCTTTAGTTTGGTCTAGATATCCTTATTGGACAAGATCGCAAGTGTATGCACGTTTAAGATATGCTGCACATTTCTCTACTAAAAATAGTAATTTTGGTTATGGAAACATCAATGCTTTAAAAGCAGTTAGAGGATGGTAATAATCAAAAAATAAACACAATTTTATTGTGTTTTATTCCAAATAAAAAAAGCCTTTAAACTTTCATTAGTTTAAAGGCTTTTTAATATTTGTATAATTAATTATAGTAATGTTGTCGGACAAACATAATCCGTAATTGGAGCATTTGTTTCTTTTAAGGCTTTAAAACCACCTCTAACATCCGTTACATTTGCTACTCCATTTGCTTTAAATATAGAAGCTGCAATTAAAGAACGATATCCACTTGCACAATGTAAATAATATGCTTTGTTTGTATCAATTTCTGCAAAATTTGCATTGATATTGTCTAATGGAAAGTTCTCAACTCCTTTTACATGTTCCGATAAATATTCCGATTCTTTTCTTACATCTAAAGGTTTCTCCATTGTACCAGCTGTCAATGCATCGGCAAATTCTTTTGCAGACATAGAGCCAATTTTATCTACCGCAAAACCTTGTGTTTTCCAATTGTTTATTCCTCCAGCTAAATAACCTACAGTATTATCGTATCCAACTCTAGAAAAACGAGTTACAATTTCATTTACTCTATCATCATTATCTGCAATAAAAATAATTTTTTGTTGAATATTAGTAATTAATGCACCAACCCAAGGAGCAAAACTTCCATCAATACCTATAAACCATGCACCAGGAACTGTACCTTCTTCGGTATATGCTTCTTTAGAGCGTGTATCTACAACCAACACATCTTTTTGCTCACTCATCTCTTTAAACGTAGCAGGATCTAATGCTGTTGTTCCTTTTTCTAAAACCGTATCTATACTTGTGTTTATAGATTTGTTCATTTTCACATTATTAGGGAAGTATTGTGGTGGTGTTTTTAAACCTGTAGTTACTTCTTTAATAAATTCTTCTTTGGTCATATCTGCACGTAAAGCATAGTTTGTTTTCTTTTGGTTTCCTAAGGTATCAAAAGTTTCTGAACTCATATTTTTACCACATGCAGAACCTGCTCCATGATTTGGATATACAATAATATCATCTGGTAAGGTCATTATTTTATTACGTAATGAATCAAACAAATGACCTGCTAAATCTGCTTGTGTTAATGTTCCTTGTTTTACTGCTAAATCAGGACGACCTACATCGCCAATAAACAAACAATCTCCTGTTAGTACACAAGGCGTATTTCCGTCTTTATCTGTTATTAAATAAGAAGAAGATTCCATGGTATGCCCAGGCGTATGCAATAATGTAATTTTACCATCACCTAACGGAAATTCTTCGCCATCTTTACCTATATAAATATCGTATTCTGCTGTTGCATTAGGACCAAAAATAATTTTTGCTCCTGTTTTTTGCGCTAAATCGTATTGACCAGAAACAAAATCTGCATGAAAATGGGTTAAAAAGATATATTTTATTTTAGCATTATCTGCTTTTGCCATTTTAAGATATGGTTCCGTTTCTCTCAATGGATCTACTATTGCAACTTCGCCATTGGATTCAATGTAATATGCCATTTCGGCAAGACATCCTGTAAACAATTGTTCTACTTTCATTTTATGTGTTTTCTTTTAGTTAATAATCTTCTTTAATTCTTTGTCGCTCAAATATATAAAAATTTACAATCACTTCTGTAACAGATGTTACTCAAAAACGCTCTAAAACTAACTAGATTGTTCTATATACTTGTTAAACTTCTTTTCAGAATTTTCTTTTTTACAACTGTCTTTATAACAATCTACCGCTTCTTGAATACTCATAAAGCAATGGTCAAAACCAATTTTTTTGATTAATCCTGATTTCTTAATCGTGTCTCTAACAGGTCCTTTTAATCCAGAAAACACAAGTTCAATATTTTGTGTTTTAAAATAATCTAAAATTTCATTTAATGCAAAAACGGCACTACTATCTAAATTATTCAAACTTTCGCCATCAATAATTATCATTTTTAATTTATCTCCTTTTTCTAAAGCAAATTCTTGTAGTTTATCTTTAAAAAAGGTGGTATTTGCAAAATGTAATTGTGCATCGTAGCGTATAATTAGTATTTCATCATCAATCTCAACATCACTAAATCTATCTTTATTTCTGTAAAAATGGGTATTTGGAATTTTACCTAAAATAGCAATAAATGGTCTGGTACTTTTTTGAATTAATACACCTAACGAAAGTAAAATACCTGTTAAAATACCTTCTTTAATTCCAATTGTTGCAGTTACTAATAAGGTTACATTTAATATTAACAAGTCTCTTTTTGAATATTTTATGAGTTGCTTTGGTATTCTAAAATCTAATAATCCAAATACTGCTACCATGATTATTGCTGCCAATACTGCTTTTGGCAAATAATAAAAAACAGGTGTCAAAAACAATAGTGTAACACCAACAATAAATGCAGATATTATTGCTGCTAATGGTGTTTTTGCATTTGCTTGTTCGTTTACTGCTGTTCTCGAAAAACCTCCAGTTGCAGGATAGGTTTGAAAGAAAGAGCCTATAATATTTCCCATTCCTAAAGCAATGAGTTCTTGATTAGGAACTACTTTATAATCATTGTGATTAATTTCAACAGCTTTAGCTACAGAAATGGCTTCTAAAAATGCAATAAACGAAAGGGTTAATGCAATTGGAAAAAGCTTTATCATGGTTTCCTTTTCAAATACTGGCATTTTAAAATCTGGTAATCCTTCTGGTATTTTTCCTACAATTTTTACACCGTACTGTTCTAAATGAAAAAGTCGTACTGCTAGTATTCCAATAATTACTACTACTAATGCTGCTGGAACATTTTTTAAGTATTTTTTAAATAATACAATAATTAGTATCGATAGAACACCTATGGTTAAGGTTATCCAATGAATTTCGCCAATATGTTTACTAGCATCTACTACAATGTTTTGAAGTTTGTTATTTCTAGCAATATGCATTCCTGTTAAATGCTTTAATTGATTTAAGCCAATAATTAAAGAAGCAGCAGAAGTAAATCCACTAATTACAGGTTTAGATAAAAAATTAACTAAAAAACCCAAACGCAATGTACCAAATAATAATTGTAAAACACCCATCATAAAAGCCAAAAGAATAGCAAATTCGATAAAATGTTCGGTTCCAATTTCTGCCAAAGTAGCAACTCCTGTCGCTACAATTAATGAGTCCATTGCTACAGGGCCAACCGCTAATTGTCTCGATGTTCCAAAAATAGCATATACTATTTGTGGTATCATTGCAGTATATAAACCATATATTGGAGGAAGTCCTGCAATCATTGCATAAGCAATTCCTTGTGGAATTAACATAATTCCTACGGTTAAACCAGCACTTATATCTCCTTTTAGCCAATCTTTTTTATAGTTTGGCAACCATTCTAATATTGGGAAAAGACTTTTAATATTCATTTTTAGTTTTTAGTAGTTCCTAAATTTTAGGTTTTGCAAATATACGATACAAGTGCATAAATCTATGTAATATGTGTTACGTAATAATTATTTTGTAGGCATATTATACAATGCAAATGCAAAAATATCAGCATATAACGCAATCGTTTTTGAGGTTGGTGTACCTGCACCGTGACCTGCATTTGTTTCTATTCTAATTAAAATAGGATTATTTCCTATTTGTTTTGCTTGTAATTCTGCAGCAAATTTAAATGAATGTGCTGGTACTACTCTATCGTCATGGTCTCCTGTTGTTATTAATGTAGCTGGATACTCAATTCCTTTTTTTACATTATGTACTGGCGAATATGCTTTTAAATATGCAAACATTTCTTTACTATCATTAGCCGTTCCATAATCGTAAGCCCATCCCGCTCCAGCGGTAAAAGTATGATAACGAAGCATATCTAAAACACCAACCGCAGGAAGTGCTACTTTCATTAATTTAGGACGCTGCGTCATTACTGCACCAACCAACAAACCGCCATTAGAACCTCCACGGATAGCCAGATAATCGGAGCTTGTATAATTTTCTTTGATAAGATATTCTGCTGCTGCAATAAAATCATCAAAAACATTTTGCTTTTTTTGTTTTATTCCAGCATCGTGCCATGCTTTTCCGTATTCGCCACCACCACGTAAGTTAGCAACTGCATAAACACCTCCATTTTCTAACCAAACGGTATTAGCAATACTAAAACTTGGTGTAAGACTAATATTAAATCCACCGTAACCATATAGTATTGTTGGATTTTTACCATCGAGCTTTATTCCTTTTTTGTACGTAATAAGCATTGGTATTTTTGTACCATCTTTTGAAGTATAAAAAACCTGCTTGGTATCAAAATCATCAGAATTAAAATCTATTTTTGGTTTTTTATATAAGGTAGATTTTCCTGATTTTGGCTCGTATTTGTAAATGGTTGCTGGTGTGGTATAATTTGTAAAGCTATAATACAAATCTTTATCTTCTAGTTTTCCACTAAAACCACCAACACTACCAATACCTGGCAATGCTATTTTACGAATCAAATTTCCATCGTAATCGTATTGTAAAACTTTAGAAATGGCATCTACCATATAATGTGCAAAAATATAACCAGAACCTGTAGATGGCGAAATTACTTCTTTGGTTTCTTTAATTAAATCTTTCCAATTTTCTGGTGTTGGATTTGAAGCATCAACTGTTACAATTCGTTTGTTTGGCGCATTGTAATTGGTTACAATATATAATTTACTTCCTTTGTTATCAATCACATAACTATCACTTTCAAAATCACCTACAATGGTGTTAAGTGGACTATTTTCATTTTCTAAATCCTTAATATAAAGTTCATTTCCAGAAGTAGATTTTGAAGCCGAAATAATTAAATATTTATTATCTTCGGTTACACTAGCACCAACATAACGTCTTTTTTGTTTTTTGCCAAAGATTATTTTATCGTCTTTTTGTTTGGTGTTTAATTTGTGGTAATAGAGTTTGTGTTGGTCTGTTTTTGCAGAAAGTTCGCTACCTTTTGGCTTGTCGTAACTCGAGTAGTAGAAACCTTCTTTTTTATACCAAGAAATTCCACTAAATTTAACATCTACAATAGTATCTCCCATAATTTTTTTAGATAGTGCATCCATTACAATTATTTTTCGCCAATCCGAACCAGCTTCTGAGATAGCGTATGCTACAATACTACCATCTTTAGTAAAACTTACAGAACCAAGCGAAGTAGTACCATCTTTAGAAAATTTATTTGGATTTAAAAAAACTTCAGGTTCCGAATTTCCTTTTTGACGGTATAGTACATATTGGTTTTGCAATCCATCATTTTTATAAAAATAAGTATAATCACCTCTTTTTCTTGGTGCTGTAACTTTTTCGTAATTCCAAACTTTTTCTAATCTTTTACGAATACTTTCTCTGTTCGGTATTTTATTTAGATAATTAAAGGTTACTTCGTTTTGTGCTTTTACCCAACTTTCGGTTTCTGCGGCATGGTCATTTTCTAACCATCTGTATGGGTCTTTTACTTCAACGCCAAAATAAGTGTCTTTTACGGTTCCTTTTTTGGTTTTTGGATAAGTTAGTTTCATAGAAGTGTCGTTATTTGTACAAGCTGCAAGTATAATTACTACTACGATTACAAAAAGATAGTTTGTAGTTTTCATCAATAGTTTTTTTAGATAATTCAAATATACATAAATCTTAAAGAAGAATTCTTTAAGATTTGTTAAAACCAATTTATGGTTTAATTAATGCATTATGTTTACTAAAAAACTACGGATTGACAATAATTTTTTTAGTAAATACATTTTGATTGTCTTTTATTTCTAAAAAATAAATACCATTTTCTAGTTGCACAGGAATGTTTATATTATCTGTTGCATTGGCAAATGTTTTTTGCAGCAAATGTTGTCCATTTATACCATAAATAGATATTTCAATTTTTGGATATTTAAAACTCTCATCTAATAAAATTACCAATTCGTTTGCTATTGGATTTGATTTTAATCTATACTTTTTATTTAAAACCGAATCCGAAAGACTTGCTACTTGATTTCTTATTTCGGGTAAAAGAAAATCTATATTTGCCTGTGTTGGTGTTACGTGTAACTCGTTTGTATTAGGAATATACCAAGCATCAAATGCCGTAGTATGTGTATTTGGAATATCGATATTTGCATACCAATTATTTTCATTTGTAATTGCCATGGCACTAATCGTTGGTATAAAACAAAACTCCGATTGTGTAATGGCATTTAAAATATCTGTAAGTAATTGATTTCCTTGTGCACCTGCACTTAAAAGTGCTTGTATATCTTGTTTTCCGCCAGGAGCACTATCTACACCATCTGTATAAGAAAAGGATTTTGAATTTGCACTAAAAGAATCTTGTGGAATACCAAATACTCTGGTAATGGATTTAGAAACTTCGTTTGTTTGGTTTGCTGCTGGTGTAAAATGTAATGCAATTTCTACAGTAGTTAATGGCACATTTGGTACATTAAAAGTATTGTTAAGCACCTCAATTCCGGGAGAACCTGTCATTGTACCAACAGCACTTCCATTAGAAATACTAATATTTCTAGTCTGCTGCGGAAAACCCAAAGCATCTAATTCCGCTTGAAAAGCATTTCTAAAATTTGGTGCTCCTGCAGGTAATAAAAGTGCAGGGTCTTGAAGATACGTTGAACCATTTTGTAAATGTGCTAAATAATGGTCTATTAACATTTCTTTTGAGGCAGGACTATTGGTTGTACTCGCAATAGCATCTTTTAATCCTTGGTTATTTTGCGATTCGGCAAAATAGTTTAATAGATATTGTAAACTTATTGGCATATTGGCTCCTTTATGTGGTGTATCCCAAGAGACAAAAAGTCTTGTTTGATGTGCCATATTATTTTGTTCCATATAACTCAAGGCATATCTAGAAACCAAACCACCCATACTCGGACCGATAACTACCAATTCTTCATTGCCTGTTTTTTGGTTGTTTATCTGATTGATTAATTCTGCTAAAACCATTGCATTTCGTTGGATGTAATCTGCACCACCATTAACAGTAACTTGGTCACTTGCTCTTGTATATGTTGGAAAATTTAACAAAACAAAATCAAACCCTTCGGCACGTAATTGGTCTGCAATATTATTTCCATTAAAATTTAATAGTGCATACATACCAGCAATATCTCTAGTATCGTTTGGGTCAAAGCCATCTACTAAAATAATTGGTTTATCTAATACATTGTCTGTATTATCCATAAAAATCTGATATTCTCCTTGTCCTAAATACCCTTGTGTTTCATCATAACCTTGATAAGCAATACTTGCTGTTATTGGCGTTTGTGAAAATCCGACAAGTGAAATACAAATAAAAAATAGAGAAAGTAGTAATTTTTTCATAATTGTAAGCGTTGGTTTCGTACAAATATAAGTAAATACATTTATATTCTTAAAAATGTTATTCCTATTTTTTTATAAAAGAATTTAAGAAACTTCGTTCTTGTAATCTGCTACCTTATTTCTTTTTTACTTAAATTTGCCTTTCATTTCTAATTATCATGAGCGAAGAAAAAAAATCACTCAATTTTATTGAGCAAATTATAGAAGATGATTTAGCAAACGGATTGGATAAAAAACAATTACGTTTTCGATTTCCACCAGAACCAAATGGCTATTTGCATATAGGTCATGCAGCATCTATTTGTCTTAATTTTGGACTTGGATTAAAATATGACGCACCAGTAAATTTGCGTTTTGATGATACCAATCCAGAAAAAGAAGAACAAGAATATGTAGATGCTATAAAAAAAGACATCCAATGGTTAGGTTTTAAATGGGACAAAGAGCTGTATTCTTCTAACTATTTTGATACACTCTACGAATGGGCAATTAAAATGATTAACGAAGGAAAAGCTTATGTAGATGACCAAACTTCGGAGCAAATTAGAGCGCAAAAAGGAACACCAACAGAACCCGGAGTAAACAGTCCTTACAGAGATAGAAGTGTTTCCGAAAATTTAGAACTATTCGAAAAAATGAAATCTGGCGAATCTCCAGAAGGCTCTCATGTACTACGTGCAAAAATAGATATGAAACATGTAAATATGCATATGCGCGACCCAATTATGTATCGTATTATGCATAAAGAACATCACAGAACTGGAACTACTTGGAAAATTTATCCAATGTACGACTGGACTCATGGTGAATCGGATTATATAGAGCAAATTTCGCATTCTATTTGTACTTTAGAATTTAAATCTCATCGCGATTTATACGATTGGTATGTAGATGAAATTCGCAATCCAAATAAACTAAGACCAAAACAACGCGAGTTTGCACGTCGTAATTTGAGTTATACCATAATGAGTAAACGCAAATTGCTAAAATTGGTTGAAGGTAGTCATGTTTCTGGTTGGGACGACCCTAGGATGCCTACGATTTCTGGTCTTCGCCGAAGAGGTTATACCGCAAACGCTATTAAAAACTTTTCGGATGTATCTGGTATTTCCAAACGAGATAATGTTACTGATGTAGCCTTATTGGAACATTGTATTAAAGATGATTTAAACAAAACGGCACCAAGAGTACTTGCTGTTCTAAATCCATTAAAACTGGTCATTACTAATTATCCAGATGCAAAAGAAGAAATTATTAATGCTTCGTATAACGATTATGTGGAGAATTCTGGAAGTAGAAAAGTACCTTTTTCTAAAGAAATTTATATCGAGCAAGAAGATTTTAGAGAAGAAGCAAATAAAAAATTCTTCCGTTTAAAATTACATGGCGAAGTTCGATTAAAAAATGCCTATATCATTAAAGCAAATTCGGTGGTTAAAGACGAAAATGGTAAAATTACTGAAGTGCATTGTACTTACGATGAAGCCTCTTTGTCTGGAAGCGGTACCGAAGCCAGTAAACGAAAAGTAAAAGGAACTTTACATTGGGTTTCTATAAAACACGCTGTAAAAGCCGAAGTCCGATTATACGACAGATTATTTGTTGATGAAGCTCCAGATGCACATAAAGACAAAGATTTTTTAGATTTTATAAATCCAAATTCATTAACGGTAATCGAAAATGCTTTTGTAGAGCCAAGTCTAAAAAATGCTAAAATTGGTGCTAATTTTCAATTCCAGCGTTTGGGATATTTTAATGTAGATAACGATACTACACCAGAACATTTGGTGTTTAACAGAACCGTTGCTTTAAAAGATTCTTGGACAAAGAAAGAAAATAAAAATCAGGCTAAACCTGTTTCTAAAGTTGCTAGTAATATTACAGATATTATGACTGCTGCAGGAAAATATTTAAAATCTAGAGAAGAAAATGAAAGACAGAGCTTGATTGCTTCTATATTTGAATCGAGTAAGAAAGTTTCGTTGGATAGTTTGTTGCATTTAATAAAATCAGCAAATAGCAATAAGGAATTTTTGGCTTGTTTAATGATGTTAAATTCCCAAAATATTAAAACAGATTTTTCGGATAAAGAAAATTTTGAATTGGTAAATAAATTTATTGGAACTGCTTTAAATATGAAAAATTCGTATGTGCGATTTCAAGCAGTAGATTGTGTTGGAAGGTATCCAATCTTTAAAGAAAATCACTTAGATTTGCTTAAAGTAATGGCTGTTGAAGATAAAAATACGCATATTATAGAACGATTGAAAGAATATTTATAAGATATAACCGCAAGGTTCGCTAAGATTGCGCTAAGAACGCAATAAAAAAAACTTAGCATTCTTTGCGAAAAACATTGCGCCCTTTGCGGTTAAATAATGAAGATAGTAGAACAAATAAAACAACCTATAAAACAAGAAATGGAATGCTTTGAAGATAAGTTCAAAGAATCCATGATTTCTAAAGTTCCACTATTAAATAGAATTACACATTATATCGTTCGTAGAAAAGGAAAGCAGATGCGACCAATGTTTGTGTTTTTAGTCGCAAAAATGGTTTCTAATGGCAATTTTAACGAGCGTACTTATCGTGGTGCTTCTGTAATTGAATTAATTCATACGGCAACATTAGTACACGACGATGTGGTAGATGACTCTAACAGAAGACGTGGATTTTTCTCTTTAAATGCACTTTGGAAAAATAAAATTGCCGTTTTAGTTGGTGATTATTTACTGTCTAAAGGATTACTTTTATCTATTGATAATGATGATTTTGATTTACTAAAATTGATTTCTATTGCAGTTCGCGAAATGAGCGAAGGCGAATTGTTACAAATAGAAAAAGCAAGAAAATTAGACATTACAGAAGATGTCTATTTTGATATAATACGGCAAAAAACAGCTACTTTAATTGCTGCTTGTACAGGAATTGGCGCTGCATCTGTTGGAGCAAAACAAGATGAAATTGATGTTATGCGACAGTTTGGCGAACTTATTGGTATTGCTTTCCAAATAAAAGATGATTTATTTGATTATACCAATGATAAAATAGGAAAACCAACTGGAATTGACATCAAAGAACAAAAAATGACTTTACCTCTTATTTATGCTTTAAATAACTGTTCCGAAAAAGATAAAAAATGGTTAATCAATTCTGTTAAAAATCATAATAAAGATAAAAAACGAGTAAAAGAGGTTATTGCTTTTGTAAAACAACATGGTGGTATTGCATATACAACTTCTAAAATGAAATATTACCAAACAAGAGCTTTGGAAATATTAAATACGTATCCAGATTCTCCTTATAAAGACTCGTTAATCCAAATGGTAAATTATGTGATTGAACGGAAAAAATAGTTTTTTTTTGTAGAAAGAAAAAAAGAGAAGAGAAAAAAGAGAAAAAAAAGGAATATTATGAT
>WFMU01000353.1 GCA_015488935.1 Flavobacteriaceae bacterium
AAAAAAAACACCCATTCACCAAAAATAATTATTAAAATGATTGTCTTTTTATAAGTTTGAAAAAACAATTAAAATTATATCGAATGAAAAAATTATTTGTAGTACTAACAGCAATATTTACTATTGGCGTTTCTTACAGTCAGAAAACAACTAAAAACTTTGCTAATAAGGGTAGAGATTGGTATGTGAGTAAAAAAAGAGGCTCTGGTCAATTAGGAACAAAAGAACGTCCTGCTAAAGATTTAGGAAATATTATTCACCGTTTAAAACCAAATGACGTTATTCATATTGCCGAAGGTATTTATAGGAGTAAAGGTAAAAGAGGCGCAGATGAAATTAATGTACCTGTAAAAATTTATGGTGGTTATGACGAAAATTTTACCACAAGAGACCCTTGGGATAAACACAAAACTATTTTTACTGGTGTTAACGAATACAAAAAATTAACCACACCACGTATTTATATTAGAACCGACCAACAAAGAGAAAGCAATGGACGAAAATCGGAAGGTTCTGTAATTATTGTAGATGGAATTATTGTTGATAACGGTCCAAGAAACAGATACCATCACAATAAAAATTTGGCTATAAGACGACAAGCTAGTCCAAAATCTGGTCAAAACCCTTCTCCCGAGTCTGGTGGAATAGTAATTGTTGGTAGTCATTATACCAATATTGCAGTACAAAATTGTGTGGTGATGAATACAGCACCTACAGAAGGTGCTATTTCAATACGTGTTTTTAAAGGAGGAAAAGGAGTTATTCAGAATAATTTTTGTATCAATAATACAGGTTATGGCATCCAAGCACGTACAGGTTATATGGGAAGTGATAAAAGTAAAATATCTAAATTTCTAATTCGATATAATACCGTTTTATTTACTTGGAAACACGATGCTGTTGCTTCTTACGGTGGTGATGGTTTAGCTTTAGATAAAAATATAATAGCTACGGTTGAAAATAATGTATTCGGTTTTGGTCACATGGGAGGAATTTACAGTAAAGGTGCCGATTTAACTTTAAATAACAATCTCTTTACAGGGAATTCTAAATACGATTTTAAAGAAATAAACAACAAAATGAGAGTAGAAGATATATTGGATGAATCGGAAATGTTAAATCCAAATAGTATTGGAAACGAATCTGCTTTAATTAAAATTCCTGTGGCAGAGCGATGGGCAAAAATTTATGCTAGTAGAATAGAAATTAGTCGTGCCGAAGTAGATGCTGCGGTACATGTAAGTAATTCTGGAGCCAACCAATTACGAAGTATGCTAGGTTTAAATGTACAAGGTGGTGCCGTAAAAATGGATGCCGAAGTATTTTTACCTTTATTAACGATTGAAGAGGGTTTAAAAGCAGGTTTTTTACCATGGAATGGTAAAGGTTCTTCTATTCCGAGAAGCAAGTAGATTAATCCATTTTAGATTTTAAAAAAGCACTAGTTTTACAAATAAAACCAGTGCTTTTTTATCTTTTATAAAACTTTTTTCTAAACTTATTTTACAAAAACAACAGACTTACTATATGCCTTGTCATTTGCTATAATTCTATAAATATATTGACCAGCAGTATATCTTTTTTTATTTGGATTTAAATCTACTAAGTAGTTACCTGCCAAATGTCTTTCGTTGTGAATAACACCTAAATTTTGTCCTAAAACATTTATCAATTCTATTTTTATATGCATTGCTGTAGCTAAATTAAATTCTACAAAAACAGAATTTTCTTTGTAAATAGGTCTATGTTCTAAAAGATTTTCGGTGTTATAATCTGGTGTAGAAACCACAGAAGTACATACTAATCCTAAATCTACTCTATTATATGTTTGCATAAGTGTAGTATCTACAACGGTAGCATCAATACAAAGCCAATCTTCTAAAATGGTGGCATACACATCTCTAAAATCTGTAGTAAACTGTATGTTACCATTAGCATCTAAATTACTTAAATCTGGATGATTTCCAACAAAACCATTTCCGTTAAGACCTTCGCCAAATAATAGCATTGGTGCAGCAGATCCATGATCTGTACCATTAGAGGCATTTTCTTCGGCACGTCGTCCAAACTCAGAAATAGTCATTCCGAGTACATCTAAATCTTTTCCAACCGTAGCTAAATCATCATAAAAAACGGCAAGTGCTGTAGTTAAATTACCCATAAGTTCTTGATGTCTTGCTGGTTGGTTTGCATGAGTATCGAAACCATCTAAGGTAACCATATATACTTTTGTTCCTAAATTTCCTTTAATTAAACGAGCAACAATAGCTAGTTGTTTTGCAATATCATTATCTGCATAAGCAGCATAAGCTACGGAAGCATCGTAAGCTGTGTTAATAACACTGGCATAATTATAGGTCGAATTAGTAACACTTCGCATAAAGCCTAATTGTGCACCATAATCGCAAGTAGGTAAATTTTGCATATCAAAAGCAGTTCCACTTTGTGCTATTTGTGCTAATTGTGTTGGATTTGCCACCGAAAAAGCATAACTTGTAGTATCGCCAGTAAAAAGTAAATTACTTAAACTTCCTATTTGGATTGCTGGTGGTGCTGTTGGTGGATTTACCAAATAATCTGGATAAATGCCTTCAAAGTATCTTCCAAAAACACCTGTTTGTACAGGGCTTCCATTATCTGCTGCAGAAGACCAAAGGTCGGCAGAGCTAAAGTGTGATAGGTTTTGGTTTGGATAACCAACGCCTTGTACTACTTTCATTTTACCACTACTCCAAATTGGTTGTAGAGCATTCATATAATTAGGCATTCTAAATGCATTAGAAAGGGCAAAAGAATTGGCATTATCAATTTTAATGGTTGGTCTTAAACTAGCATAAGTACTATAATCGTAATTAGGAATTACGGTATTTAAGCCATCATTTCCTCCTTTAAGTCTAACAATTACGAGTACTCTATCTGTTTCTGCCATGCTTAAAGCAGCACTAAGAGGTGTTTGTGTAGCTGCAGAAATTGGTAAATTACCAAGAACAATAGAGCCTGTTCCTGCTAAACCTAAAGCTTGTAAAAAGGAACGTCTATTCCACACAGCGTGTTCCTTGTTATGTTTTTTACCTAAACGGCTATTTTGTATATTTTTATCTTCGCACATAAGGTTCTATTTTAATTGAAATTCAGGTAACTTAGAAATATGTAATAACAATACCAATACTTGGTATGGTGCAGAATCCCATTGTAGATTCCATAAATTATTATCGTAATAATTTTGAGGCACTTGGTCTTTAAAAACATCTGTAGCAGTAGTATAATCTGCTGGAGTTTGTAATCCATTTGGTAGTAAATGATCTACAATAATTTGTGCAATTACAGCTGGATCGTTAATAGAACCTGCTAATGAAACTGCAAAAGTTCGCAATGCTTCTCTATTATTATCCCAAATTCGCCATAAATACCATTCTATAAGTTTCCATCTACCAACCAAAGTACTGGAGTTTATCCAATCGTGATTTCCTTGCCAACCAGCAACATCAATTGGTCCAAACATTTCTTGTCCAATTTGTCCATTATACCAAATCAAGTTTAATAAAAAATCATTATCAATAAAATTAATAGATTCGTTAACCATTGCATTAAACATATCGTACGGACTTTTAATATCAACTCCAATAGCTGTATCATTAAAAAAATGTTCGCTTTTAAAAAGTTGCTTATAAACTGGTGCTAATTCAAAATTATTGGCAATAAAAGTTGCTGCTAATTGTGAAACAATGTTCGAGTCAATTTCTGGAGAAACAAAATATTTATAGAGTTTACCACAAATATAATTTGCAATTTCTGTAGCTCTTTCTTGAAATAAGATATTGATTACATCATTGTAGTTCCAATTTCCCGTTTGTCCAAAAATAGTTTTGGTACCAAAATCAAAATCATTTGCATTAAAGGTAATTGGTGCACAATATTCTGTATAACCTGTATAACCTGTAAAAGCTCTCGCTGTTTCCACAATATCGGTTTGCGTATAATTATTATTTACACCTAAAGTGAATAATTCGTAGAGCTCTCTTGCATAATTTTCATTTGGCGATGTAGCTGTATTCTCATAATTATTTAAAAAAACAATCATGGCAGGTGTAACACCAATAGCTCTTACAAATTCTTTAAAATTTCCAAAAGCGTATTGTTGCAATGTTTTATAATAATTATGCATCCATGATGGGCACCAATAGTCTTCTAATCTGGTAACAAAATGGTTAGACCAAAATAAAGTAAAACGCCCTCTTAAGGATTGCGAAATCATATCGTGCTCAAAATTAATATACAACTCTTGGTGCTGCAATGGAATTTCAGTATCTGGATTTGTATATTGACTGTAAGTCATATTTTCCCACGAAAGTGGTGTACTTACTCCTAAATTAATAACTGCATTAATTTTATTTTCAACAAAAACAGAAGGTGCAAGTGCAAGAGCAGAAGAAATATCTACATCGGTTGCACCAAACCCAAGTCTTCGATAAAAATGCTGTACTCTTTTTTTATTCCAAGGTGTTTGTGCTGTAGGAATATATGGTGTTAAAGTTCCTGTATTACATGACATAATTAGTTAGTTTAAGATGATAACGAAAAAAAATAACTTTTATTGATTTGCCATTAATAAATTACAAAAGATGATAGTAATCTCAATAAATAATTAAATTTTGCACTAATTTAGCAAAAATTTAATAAAAAAAGTGAAAAAATTAAAAAAAGGTGATTGTATTGGTATTCTTGCTCCAGCAGGATTTGTAAAAGAGGATGAAAATTTAAAGGCTGCAATACAGCTTTTAGAGCGGTGGGGTTTACAAATAAAATTTGGAAAAAACCTTTATAAAAAACACCATCATTTTGCAGGAACTGACACGGAACGTATAGCAGATTTTCAAACATTTTTAGATGCGGAAAACATACAAGCAATTTGGTGTGCAAGAGGTGGTTATGGTAGCGTTCGTATTATTGATAAACTAGATTTTACCAAATTTAAAAAAAATCCGAAATGGATTATTGGATATTCTGATATTACCGTATTTCACCAAGCAATAAATAGATTAGAATTAGAAAGTATTCATGCTATCATGCCTACAAGTACAACGGCTATATTAGAAAGCAAATCTGCCGTTGAAAGTTTACGAAAAGTACTCTTTGGCGAAACATTATCGTATAAAATAAAATCGAATAAATACAATAAAATTGGTGCTGCAAAAGGACAATTAATAGGTGGAAATCTCTCCTTAATAAGTAGTTTATTAGGAACAGATTACAGCATAAAAACCAAAAATAAAATACTATTTATCGAAGAAATTGGAGAATATAAATACCGAATCGATAGAATGTTACAAAGTTTAAAACTAAACGGTTATTTTAACGATTGTAAAGCATTAATCTTAGGAGGTTTTACCAATATTCCAGAAAATAATCCCAATTTTGGAATGTCTATAGAAGCATTGGTTTTGGATGTGGTATCTGCATATAATTTTCCCGTTTGCTTTGATTTTGAAGCAGGACATATAACCAATAACAATGCACTTATTTTTGGAAGACAAGCAACACTCCAAATAAAAGAAGATTATACAACACTCAAATTTTAACATTAATG
Organism: Flavobacteriaceae bacterium; assembly: GCA_015488935.1. Lineage (GTDB taxonomy): Bacteria > Bacteroidota > Bacteroidia > Flavobacteriales > Flavobacteriaceae > S010-17. The sequence continues at coordinate 5,588 of WFMU01000353.1, forward strand.
GCATATAATATTGTTTTAATAGAACCCGAAATACATACAAATACTGGAAATATTGGTAGATTAAGTTTGGCTACTGGCTCTAATTTGCATCTTGTAAAACCTTTTGGTTTTGAATTAACAGATAAAAGATTAAAAAGAGCAGGATTGGATTATTGGAAACACATTTCTTTACATATTTATGAAAATATAGACGATTTCTTTGCAAAAAATACTGCTAAAAAAATGGTTTACTTATCTAGCCATGGAACAAAAAAATATTGGTCTATTGATTTTGAAGATGGTTTATTTTTAATTTTTGGAAAAGAATCTGTAGGATTACCAAAAAAAATAAGCAAAGCAAATGCAGATAAATTGTATAAAATTCCACTATATAGTTCACACATAAGAAGTATAAATCTTGCCAATGCTGTAAGTGTAGTTGTTTATGAAGGATTGCGAAATCTTAAGTAAAACTTAGGTTCTAAAATTTAATTTTTAACTTCACAGTTAATTCCATATATTTACAGATTGAATTTAATGAAGAAAAGAAGTCTTTTTTTGTACTATAAATTTCGTGTTAACAAGGAATGAAATAAACCATTTAAAGACTAAGTAAGAACTTAAGACTAAAAAATATGAGCTGTACAAATTGTGCTACAGATACCAATACAACACCAAAAGGATGCAAAAATAATGGAACTTGTGCTTCTGGTGGTTGTAATAAATTAACCGTTTTTGATTGGCTTTCTAATATGACATTGCCAGGACATCAAAAACAATTTGATCATGTAGAAATCCGATTTAAAAACGGAAGAAAAGCGTTTTTTAAAAATACCAAAAATTTACCTTTAACCATTGGTGAAGCTGTAGCTGTAGAATGTACTTCTGGACATGATATTGGCGTAATTACCTTAAAAGGAGAATTGGTAAAGGTACAAATGAAACGAAAAAAAGTAAAAGCCAATAGCGATGCAATTAAACAAATTTACCGAATAGCTTCGCAAAAAGATATTGATGTTTGGAAAAAATCTAGAGATAAAGAACAAGACATTCAGCGTAAAGCACGTTTAATAATATCGCGATTAGGATTAAAAATGAAATTAAGCGATGTTGAATTTCAAGGCGATGGTAAAAAAGCAACATTCTATTACACTGCAGACGACAGAGTAGATTTTAGAATGCTAATACGAGAAATGGCAACTACATTTAATATTCGTATCGAAATGAAACAAGTAGGTTTACGACAAGAAGCTGCTCGACTTGGAGGTATTGGCTCTTGTGGTAGAGAACTCTGCTGCTCTACATGGTTAACCGACTTTAGAGGTGTAAATACTACTGCAGCAAGATACCAACAACTCTCTTTAAATCCACAAAAATTATCTGGACAATGTGGGAAACTAAAATGCTGTTTGAATTACGAATTAGATTCTTATGTAGATGCATTAAAAGCATTTCCAAATACAGACATTTGGCTACAAACAGAACAAGGAACAGCAATATTTCAGAAAATGGATATTTTTAATGGCTGGATTTGGTATGCATACAAAGACAATCCAATGCATTGGCATAAATTAACCGCCGAACAAGCATCTGAAATTATAGCTTTAAATCTAGAAAAGAAAAAAGCTGCTAGTTTAGAAGAATATTCCGAAGAATTAATCGTTGAAGAACCTAAAAAAGACATCTTTGCTAATGTAGTTGGACAAGATAGTTTAACCCGTTTTGATAGACCAAAAAACAAAAGACGAAGAAAAAACAGACGTAAAAAAAACACAAAACAACCACAAACAACAAATAAACAAAGACAAAATAATAAACAACAAACTGGAAACAAACAAGAAACAAGAAAAAAAGCAAATCCAAACCAGCAAAACAAAAAGAAAAATCCAAACCAAAGACGAAAAAAAAGACCAAATACAAATAATAAAAATCAACAAAACAAAACAAACAACCAAAAGAACAAACCAACAAACAATGCATAAATACATCGTAATAATTCTAATTTTTATCGTATTTAGTTCTTGTGCTAGAAATACCGTTTTTAGTACATATAAAAGTATTCCAAATGCAAAATGGCATAAAGATTCTATTGTAAATTTTACATTTAATGCAACAGATACCTTATCCAAAAATGCCATTTATATTAACTTACGAAACAATAAAGATTACGATTTTAATAATATTTTTTTAATCGTTGGTGTTGATTTTCCAAACAAAACAAAAATTATAGATACACTAGAATATAAAATGACTGATGAAAAAGGGTATTATTTAGGCGAAGGATTTACAGATATAAAAGAAAATAAATTAGAATTTAAAATAAATACACAATTTCCAAACAAAGGAAATTATCAATTTCATGTACAACAAGCAATGCGTAAAAATGGCAAAGAAAATGGTATTGTAGCATTAAATGGAATTACAGATGTAGGTATTCAAATAGAAAAAATAAAACAATAATATGGCAACTAAAAAAACGAATAATAATAAAATCATAAAATGGCTTTGGCGATTATTTTTTGGAGGATTAGGATTTGTATTTTTCCTATTTTTTTTAACCTCATTAGGTGTATTTGGTAAACTCCCAACATTTGAACAATTAGAAAATCCACAAAATGATTTAGCTTCTCAAGTAATCTCTGAAGATGGTAAAACCATTGGTAAATATTTTAAAGAAAATAGAACACCAATAAAATTTAAAGACTTACCAAAAAATTTAGTACAAGCATTAATAGCAACCGAAGATGCTCGTTTTTATAGCCATTCTGGAATTGATGTAAGAGGTACAACCAGAGCCGTAGTGTTTTTAGGCTCTAAAGGAGGAGCAAGTACCATTACACAACAATTGGCAAAATTATTGTTTCATAACAAAAGAGGAAACATTATAAATAGACTTTTGCAAAAATTAAAAGAATGGATTATTGCAATACGTTTAGAAAGACAATATACCAAAGAAGAAATAATAGCAATGTACCTAAATAAAATGGGATTTTTATACAATGCTATTGGAATTAGATCGGCTGCTAGAATATATTTTGGAAAAGAACCAAAAGACTTAAAACAAGAAGAATCTGCAGTAATTGTTGCCATGCTTAAAAATCCAAGACAATACAATCCGAAAAGAAAAAAATCTGCAAAAAAAGCTTTTTTACGTAGAAATCAAGTATTAAAGCAAATGGAAAAATATGGAAAAATAACAACCAAAGTCAAAGACTCCTTACAAAAATTACCAACCGTCTTAAATTTTTCTCCAGAAGATACAAATGATGGAATGGCAACCTATTTTAGAGAATACCTTAGAAAATTTATGAAAAATTGGATAAAAAATCATCCAAAACAAGACGGTACTCTCTACGATTTACACAGAGGAGGACTAAAAATTTATGTATCTATAGATTCGCGAATGCAAAAATATGCAGAAGAAGCTATGAAACAACACATGAAAAACTTACAAAACGAATTTGATAAATATCAAAAAAGTAGAAAGAAAAACAAAAAAGTACCTTTTAGTAACGATATGACCATGCGTGATATTGATAGACTAATGAGCAGAGCTATGAAAAATTCTAACCGTTGGAAACAAATGAAAAAAGATGGTATTTCCGAAAAGAAAATAGCAGCTTCCTTTTACAAAAAAACAAAAATGAAAGTATTTTCTTGGAAAGGAGAAATCGATACTATTATGACACCTTATGATTCTATAAAATATTTTAAACAATTTTTGAGAACAGGAATCATGTCTATAGAACCACAAACAGGACATGTAAAAGCTTGGGTTGGAGGAATAAATCACAAATACTTTAAATACGATGCTGTAAAACAACAATCCAGACAAGTAGGTTCTACCTTTAAACCATTTGTATATGCAACAGCAATTAATCAATTAAAATACTCACCTTGTAGAAAAATTGAAAATACTCCTTTTATTATGCCAAAAGGACGTTTTGGAATACCAGAAGATTGGGCTCCAGCAAATGCAGGAAAAAAATACGGTGGAGAACGTACCTTAAAAAATGCATTAGCAAACTCTATAAACGTAATTTCTGCTCGTTTAATAGATAAAGTATCACCATCAAATGTGGTAAAATTAGCACGTAAAATGGGAATTGAAAACAAAAATCTTACCGCAAATCCATCCATTGCCTTAGGTGCTGTAGATTTATCGCTCTACGAAATGATTGGTGCATTAAGCACCTTTGCCAATAAAGGAATGTACATAAAACCAATAATGATTTTACGTATCGAAGATAAAAACGGTACTGTACTAGAAAGCTTTACACCAAAAACAAGAGAAGTAATGAGTAAAGAATCTGCGTATGCAATTATTAACTTAATGGAAGGTGTAACGCAAGCAGGATCGGGAGTTCGATTAAGAGGGAAAAGAAAACATCCAGTAAAAGTAGTTACAGGAAGCCCTTACGGATTTACCAATCCAATTGCAGGAAAAACAGGTACAACACAAAATCAATCTGACGGTTGGTTTATGGGAATGGTACCAAATTTAGCAACAGGAGTTTGGGTTGGTGGCGAAGATAGATCCATACATTTTCCAGATATTACAAGAGGACAAGGAGCTTCGATGGCACTACCAATTTGGGCATTGTATTACAAAAAAATGTATGCAGATAAAACCCTACATGTGAGTAAAGATGCCTTTCCAAGACCAGCACACATGACTATTGAACTAGATTGTGATAAAGCATCGGACGAAAAACCAACGGATGGAAAAAATAATAAAGATCCAAAAGAAGATGGTGATGACGATTTTGATGCATAAAAAAATAACAAATGAAACCTATTTGGAAACCAACTAAAGAAATTATAACACACAGTAATATTTATAAAATGATGCAAAAACATCAATTTGTAAATTATTTAGATTTTTGGAAATGGTCGGTTACTAACAAAGAAGATTTTTGGCAAGAAACTATTGCTAATTTAGGAATTAAACTCGATAAAAAATATCGTAAAATATACGATTTATCCAAAGGTGTAGAACAACCAAAATGGTTACCAGATGCCAAATTAAATTGTATTGATTCCTGTTTTCAAAACACAGATGATGCAACAGCAGTTATCTTTCAAAAAGAAGGAGAAACTATCCAAAAAGTAAATCAAAAAGAACTAGAAAATTTAGTAAATCAAATAGCCAATAGTTTAAGAAAGATTGGTGTTAAAAAAGGAGATTCCATTGCTATTGACATGCCAATGACTTTAGAAGCAGTTGCTATATATCTTGCAGGAATTAAAGCAGGAAATCCGATAGTAACCATAGCAGATAGTTTTACACCAAACGAAATAGCAGTGCGTATTAAAATTGCAAATCCTAAAATAGTATTTACACAAGATGTACAACTAAGAGCAGGAAAAAAATTACCATTATACGATAAAGTAGTAGCTGCTAAAGCAAGTAAAATTGTAATTATTCCTGTATTAAAAGAAAAACAAAAAACAAGAGAACAAGATATTTACTGGAAAGATTTTTTGGTAGAAAATACCACTTTTAAAACCGTAATACAAAATCCAGAAGATATTATTACCATTTTATTTTCTTCTGGAACTACAGGAGAGCCAAAAGCAATTCCGTGGACACATACCACGCCAATAAAAGGCGCATCAGACGGTTATTACCATCACGATATTCATAAAAATGATGTTGTCTGTTGGCCAACAAATTTAGGTTGGATGATGGGTCCATGGCTCGTATTTGCAGCATTGATAAACAAAGCAACTATTGCCTTGTATTACGGTGCACCTATAGGAAAAGAATTTGGCGAATTTGTTAGAGATGCTAAAGTTACCATGCTTGGTTTAGTGCCAAGTATTGTAAAACACTGGAAAAATTCAAAATGCATGGAAGGTTTAGATTGGAATACCATTAAGTGTTTTAGTTCTACAGGAGAAGTTTCTAATGCCAATGAATACACCTATTTATCGCAATTAGCAAACAATAAACCTATCATAGAATATTGTGGCGGAACAGAAATAGGTGGCGGTTATGTAACAAGTACTATGGTACAACCAAATATAGCAAGTGTATTTTCTACACAAGCATTAGGTACAGAATTTGTGCTGTTAGATGAAGAAAATAAACCAAGTAAAAGTGGCGAACTCTTTTTAATTCCTCCAATTATGGGATTGTCTAATACTTTGTTAAACAGAGATCATCACAAAGTTTATTTTGAAGGTACACCAAGGTATAAAGGACAAATTTTAAGACGACATGGCGACCGCTTAGAAACCCTAGAAAATAATTATTACAAAGCACAAGGTAGAACCGATGATGCTATGAACCTTGGCGGAATTAAGGTCAGTTCCATTCAAATTGAAGCCGTTATAAACCAATTAGAATTTATAAAAGAAGCAGCAGCAGTTGCAGTATCTCCAAAAGGTGGAGGACCAAGTATTTTAGTTATTTATTATGTTTCTAAAACAAAAGAACTTACTGATGAAGAACGATTAAAAAAGTGTAAAAATATAATAAGACAGCAATTAAATCCGTTATTTAAAGTAAGTGATTTAGTTAAAATAGACGTGTTACCAAGAACAGCATCAGGTAAAGTAATGCGTAAAAATTTAAGAGCAACTTACGAAAATAATATGTGATAAAAAATTATAAGTTTTCTTTCACTAATAAAATAGAAGATAAAATAAATGAAAATAATATCCTATAATGTAAATGGTATTCGTGCAGCAATTAAAAAAGGTTTTATAGATTGGTTAAAAGCAGCAAATCCAGATGTTATTTGTTTACAAGAAATAAAAGCAAATAAAGAACAACTCGATTTAAGTTTGTTTGAAGATGCAGGATATAAATACCAATATTGGCATTCTGCACAAAAAAAAGGATATAGTGGCGTTGCTATTTTATCTAAAACAAAACCAAATAATGTAACTTGGGAAACAGGAATTGCCTTGGCAGATAATGAAGGACGTGTTTTACGTGCAGATTTTGATACTGTTTCTATAATAAGTTTGTATTTACCATCTGGAACTAACGACTTACGATTAGCAACTAAATTCCAGTTTATGGATGATTTTCAAACATATATTACCGAACTAAAAAAAGAAATTCCAAATTTAGTTATTTGTGGCGATTATAATATTTGTCACGAAGAAATAGATATTCACAATCCAAAAGGATTAAAAAATACCTCGGGATTTTTACCAGAAGAACGCCTTTGGATAGACTCCTTTATTAACAATGGATTTATAGATAGCTTTCGTTTTTTTAACAAAGAACCACATCAATATAGTTGGTGGAGTTACAGAGCAAATGCAAGAAATAACAACAAAGGTTGGCGTTTAGATTATTGTTTAATCACGGAGCCTTTAAAAGACAGATTACAAAGAGCCTATATTTTACAAGAAGCAAGACATTCAGACCATTGTCCTGTAGCAGTAGAAATTAAATAAAACTAGTATTAAATAAAAACACCATGAAAAAAATAATCTTAATCTTTATTGTAATTACAAGTATTTCTTCTTGTGTTTCAAAAAAACTATACGAAGAATTAGAAGACAAATACACCAATTTAAAAAATAGAAATCAAGATTTAGTTGGCGAAAATGACGATTTATTTTCTACAACAAAAGATTTAGAAAATGCCAATAAAAAACTAAAGGCAAGTATCGATAGTTTGGCAACTGCCAAAGCAAATTTATTAGATGATGTGGTAGCTTTAGAAAGTAAAAAGAAAAAATTAGAAGCATCTTACCAAGAATTATCGCAGAGTAGTGCCTCACAATTAGATGCAAAAGCAAAAAAAATATTGGCACTATCGCAACAACTAAACGAAAAAGAAACAGCACTAATTGCAGAAAATACACGTTTGGAAAATTTACAGCAAAAATTAGCAGCACGTTCTGAACGTATTCAGCAACTAGAAAGCCTAATAGCTGCAAAAGAAGCAAAAATGCAAACCTTAAAAAATGCCGTTTCTAGCGCATTGCAAAATTTTGAAGGAAAAGGACTAACCGTACATCGCAAAAATGGAAAAGTATATGTTTCTATGGAAAATAAATTATTGTTTGGTTCTGGTAGTTGGGCTGTTGGAAGTCAAGGAAAAAATGCCGTTATACAACTTGCAAAAGTATTAAAACAAAATAAAGATATTGAAGTGCTTATTGAAGGACATACAGATAATGTGCCATACAAAGGCAACGGCTCTATTGCAGATAATTGGGATTTATCTACCAAACGTGCAACAGCAATTGTACGTATTTTAGTAAATAATAAGGTTAATGCTAAACGTATTACTGCTGCTGGTAGAGGAAAATATTTTCCTATTGACACCAATACAACGCCTAATGGAAAAGCTAAAAATCGTAGAATTGAAGTTATTTTAACACCAAATTTAGATGCTATAAATAATTTGTTAGAAGAATAATAGTAAAACAAAAACCAATTTTGGCAATGATGCCAAAAATAGTTGGTATTTTTTTATGTTGAATGTACATTCGCTATTAAAATAGTATGTGTCTCAAAATCAATATTATTTATTGGATAATTAACCTCTATTTGTTCAACTATTCTAAAATTATTCTTTAAAAGATTGCTTTTTATATCCTTTAAATTGTGATAATTAAAATACATTTTATCACCATTACTGCCAGTTTTATATCCAGAATCATTTGGGTTTCCAGCAACAAAACTCAAATATAAAATACCATTTTCTGATAGCAATTTACAACAATCTTTTATAAAATTACAACATTCTAATTTAGATAAATACGGAATATAAAAACCACAAACAATAGCATTGTACCTTACTTGTATGTTACCAATTTCTCTACCATCCATTATTTTAAAATTGGCTGTCGGATTATTTTTTTTGGCAAGAGCAATCATATTTGGAGCTATATCTAAACCAAGAATTTTAAGATTTGGTTTTTTTGCCAACAAATATTTAGTAATGTTTCCAGGACCACAACCAATTTCTAAAACTTTGGCATTCGCCTTAAGCAATTTACAAAAAGCATCGTAAGATGGATTGTATAAATTCAACTCCATAAATTTATCTTCGTATAACGATGCTACCTTGTTCCAAGTTTTAAAAGTTACCTTGTATTTATCCATTTTCACTTTGTTTGTAACGAAAATAAAGAATTTAATAAAGCCAATAAAAGAAAACAACATTTTTTTGTGTTTTATGATTTAATATTAAAGCAATTCCATAACTTTGTTATTTATATAAAAAATGGAAATTTTTCCAATTAATTTTAATACCTCCATCTGATGAAATATTTACCAATCGACAAGAATTTATTTGTAAAAAACAGAAAGAAATTTACTGCTAAAATGAAACCAAATTCGTTGGCAATATTTAATTCTAATGATATTTATCCTATAAGTGCCGATAGTACTTTGCCTTTTGCACAACATAGAGATATTTTTTATTTATCTGGTGTAAATCAAGAGGAAAGCATTTTGGTTATTTTTCCAGATGCTCCAAAGGAGATACATCGAGAAATGTTATTTTTAAAAGAAACAAACGAACATATTGCTATTTGGGAAGGAGAAAAATTAACAAAAGAAACCGCTTTTAATACTTCGGGAATAAAGTCTGTTTTTTGGTTACAAGATTTTGATAAAGTACTTGCCGAAATAATGACGCAAACCGAAAACGTTTATCTGAATACCAACGAGCACTATAGAGCAAATGTAGAAACCGAAACTAGAGAAGCACGTTTTATTAAAGTATTAAAAAATAATTATCCTGCACATACCTATTTACGAAGTCAGCCAATATTACAACGTTTACGTTCGGTAAAAGAGCCCGAAGAAATTGCATTAATCCAACAAGCTTGTAATATTACCGAAAAAGGCTTCAAACGCATTTTATCTTTTGTAAAACCAAATGTAACAGAATATGAAATTGAAGCAGAATACATTCACGAGTTTACACGAAATAGAGCAGATGGATTTGCATATACTCCAATTGTAGCAAGTGGTTATAGTGCTTGTGTATTACATTATATTGAAAATAATAAAATCTGTAATGCAGGAGAAATTATTTTAATGGATGTTGGTGCTAGTTATGCCAATTATGCAAGTGATATGACGCGATGTGTACCTGTTTCTGGAAAGTTTACAGATAGGCAAAAAGCCGTTTATAATGCCGTTTTACGTGTAAAAGACGCTGCTGCTAAAATGTTAATTCCTGGTACTATTTGGGCAGATTATCATGTAGAAGTAGGAAAATTAATGACCAAAGAATTGCTTGGTTTAGGGTTAATTACCGAAGAAGATATAAAAAATGAAAATCCAGATTGGCCTGCTTATAAAAAGTATTTTATGCATGGAACATCGCACCACATGGGTTTAGATACGCATGATTATGGAATTTTAACAGAGCCTATGCAAGCAGGAATGGTATTTACTGTAGAACCTGGTATTTATATTCCTGAAGAAAATTTAGGCATTCGTATTGAAGATGATTATGTAATTCAAGAAACAGGTGAGCCTTTTAATTTAATGGCTAATATTCCTATTACAATAGAGGAAATTGAGGCTTTAATGGCATAGTTTATCTCCCTCGCAAAGCACAGAGATGTTCGTGAATTAATTTTGAGATTTTCAATTAAGAGTATTGAGTACAATAAAAACAAACAATAAAACATACTTGATTTAGTGTATTCCATTGTTTGTTTTTTATAAAATATCGTACTCACATTAATGTCATTGTAATTAAATATATAAATACGCTATCTCGGTTTAAAACAAATTGCTTTCTGAATTAATTACATAATAAAAATAAGCAATGGCAATTGGAATATTGGCAAATTGTAATGCAATGGCTCTCCAAAATTCTTGTTTTATTTCTTTTTGTTTTGATATTGCAATAACAAGCAATGACACTCCTAAAACAATACTATTTACCAAGACTGCAATACCTACAAATGCAATACCTAGCATTAAAATGGAATCATTTCTTCTTCCAGAAATGGTAAACAAGGTAAATATTAATGTACCAAGTATATAGGAACTTACCGTTACCAAATTGCTTATTTTTAAAAGTATTTCTTTATAATTTAATTCCATTTTATTTTTCTTGAGATAAACATTACGGTTGCTAGAATTAAGAATAAACCAATACTACCAACTAATAAAGCATAATTTTCTAATTGAATAATTACATAAATAAATGTGTATAAACTTGCCAAAGAGGCTCCAATGAGTATCGGAAATTTTATATTTTTAAGTATGGATTTCGAGTACAAACTAATTAATCCTACTACCGATGCTCCTGCAATAATGTATGCTTTTTGAAAATTACTATGTTCGGTTATAGCAATAAGCAAGGTATAAAACATGGTAAGTGCAATACCTATCATTAAATATTGAAAAGGGTGAATGTTAATTTTGCTAATACTTTGAATTAAGAAAAAGATTAAAAATGTAAGTCCAACTAATAAAAAACCATATTTTACAGCGCGCATATTTTTTTGGTATTCATTTACAGGAGCTCTAAAATTTACACCAAAAGAAAATTCATTTAGATTTGGTAGTTTTTTTGCAAACTGTTGCGAAAAAGGGCGATTAATATGTAACACTTTCCAATTTTTATCAAAACCCTTGTCACCAACTTTTTCTGCTCCAATTGGACTAAATCCACCAATAAACTCATTAGTTTTCCAGTTCGATTTTATATTTAATAAGGTTTGCTTTCCAATTGGAATAATCTGAAATTGCTTAGAGCCATTTACTGGAAAATCTATTTGAAAAGGTATTTCTGTTTCTCTTGGTAAGTTTTTATCTGCAATAAAACTACTTTCTAGTGTATGTAATTTCACTGGAGAGTATCCACCAGTTCGTTCGTCGTTATAAATAGGTTTAAAAGCGTATTTATCGGTATTTATATTTATAACAACATTGGTTGTAATTCCTTTTAGATTACTGGATTTAATAATGATTTTAGCTTTTTCCCAAATCACATTTTTTGTATCGATATCTAAGCTTTTAAAATCTGGTTTTGGAAAACTTCCATGTATTTTTACTTGGCTATTAAAAACCATTTCTTTATACATTCCTAAATGTCTTTCTTGTGTGTTAATTTTTACTTTTTCGTTGAGTAAATTCGGAAAAAAATAAGCGTTGTTTATATGTTCTTTTGTGGTTGTAAAATTCTTTTTTGTTTGCTCGTTATAAATTGTTTCTTTGGTATAAGTTTTATACGGAATTTGTAAAATTGGTCCATAAATTAATACTTCATTTCCCCATTTCTTATCAATTGTAGCAATAACTTCTTCTTGATTTTGATGGCGTTCACGTATTAAACTTTTTATATAT
>WFMU01000354.1 GCA_015488935.1 Flavobacteriaceae bacterium
GGAGATGTGTATAAGAGACAGGAGTCACCGCTTAATTTAATTATATGGTGACTTATATTTTTATGGATTATGTTGCGTATTTTGCGAAAAATAAATTTAAAAAAACTTCACAAATTGCTAAAAATTAATTGCTAACAATAGGTGTGTTAATTGTAATTTCTCCGAAACCAGCTACAGAAATTGTAGAATGCATGGTAGTAATATTTGTAAAATCTGTATCAAATGACAGTACTTCTTGATTTAAAAATGCATCTCCAGGAAGTAATTCAAACCCTACAACATCACCAATTGCATTGTTAAACAAGTTAATATTTAAAATATTTATTTCTGGATGAAGTACCATACCATCTGTTTTAATAAGATTAAGCTTTGGTACACAATTAAATTCCGTTCCTGTGTTAAAGCAGCCACTTGGAGGCATTGGAATAGGTCCAACTGGACCAATAGATGGTACTAAGCCCAATAATACTTCAGAAAAGTTTTGCAAGCGTGTTATTCTCTGGGTATTTATTTCAAATTCATTTAACAATTCTGCATTTGTACTGTCTGTTTCAAGTGCTAAAGTAATAGCATCTTGTCGTTGTTTTAAATCATTTTCTTCGGCAATAGCACTTTTATAATAAACCTGTTGTGCATAGACATAAATAGGTTCATTTTCTTCCGTTTTTTTATTACAAGACAACAAAACGATTGCCAATGTAAAAAGTAGTAATTTTAATTTCATAATATGGTATTAGTTAAAAACAGGCGTGTTAATACTAATTTCTCCCATACCTTTAACATAAATTACAGAACGCATTGTTGCCATATTTTTAAAATGATGTTCCAATACCATTGTTTTTTGTTCGTATTCATCTACAAAAATCTCGGTACCCAAACCAACAAGCTCGTTTGCATTATTTACTATTCGAATACTTTGTACTTTAATAATATCGGTAGGAAGTACTATACCACTAATATTTGCCAAGTTTTGTTCGGGAACACAATTTAGACCTATAGCTGTTTCTGAAGAAAAACAAGGGTTTGGTGGCATTGGTATTGGACCTAATGGACCAATAGATGGATTTAAACCAATTAATAGTTCCGATAAATTGAGTAATAGTTCAATCCGTAGATTGTTAGATGCAAATTCGTTCCATAAGGCTTCACTTTCATTTCCACTTTCTAAAGCAGCCAAAATCTCACTTTGTATTAGTTCTAATTTATTTGCTTCTGCAATTGCACTTGCATAATAAACTTGCTGTGCATAAATTACTTGATTTGCATTTTTTTTATAGGTTAAAGATTCTACTTGGTCTTGCTGATTACAAGACAGTATAACCAATAGCATAAATAATAAAGAGGTTGTTCTCATTTTTTTAGTTTTTAGTTTGTATTCTTTTTTGTTAGTCTTTCTTTTTTTGCAGATGTTAACTTTTTTGGTTTAGAAAAAATTTAGTAATACCAATTGTAGTATTCTCTGCTTATTTCAGTTTCAGATTTTGTAATAGTTTTTACCAAACTAATAGGAAAGTCTTTTTTATCGTATGTGTATTGGTAGCGAATTGTTTTTGTTTTTCCGGTAGGTGTTGTGGTTTTTAACGATAATAAATTATGTGGATTGTAGTATTGCAATTTTAAATTTGCATGACCTAAAGATATGGTAGGAATTCCAAAATGTTGTAATAAAGTAAATTGTTTTACTATTCCAGCATTAACCAATAAGTTATAAAAGGGATTATTTTTTGTATCGTAAGTAAGTTTTGTGGTAGATTCATTATGATAATTCTCGCCGTTATTAATACTTATTTGTTTTATAATTTGGATTATATTGCCTTCTCTATCGTAAGATAATAATTCTCTTCTCAACGAAGGAATTCCATTTAATTCTATAGAATTTTCAACTATTTCAACTAATTTTTGACTATTATCATAAATAAATTTTCTTGAAAATTCAAAAGTTTTATTTGGTCTTTGTGTTTGTACAAAACGCACCAATTCTGTTTGTAATAAGTTTTGATTATTATACGTTATAGAAGCGTCTTCTGTGCTATACATAGTATTAGCAGTAGCAGAAATTGTACTTATTTTTCCAATATCATTATATGTAAAATAATAATATGGATCTATTATTGTTATCCGTGAACCCGAATTGTAATTAATAGCATTGTTTCCTAACGCAACAGGTTTTCCTTGTATATCGTAAGTGATTTTTACATCCTTTGCACCAAAAGTATAGTTTTTTAAGCTATTACTAGTTTCTAAAGTTTCATCTTCCGTTTTACAATTAAACAAGGTAAAGAACATTAAAAGCAATAAAAAAATACCATTAATAATTCTTTTAATAGAAATATTAAGCTTTAGTAAATACATTTTAAAGGGGAATTAATAAATTTTTACTACCTCAAAAATAGGTATCGCATCTAATTAAAATTGTATTATCTTACAATATGCTTCTTTTTTTTTATATTGTGCTTTATTTAATATATAAACTGTAATTCAAAAAAATAATAGTTTATAGCTACCAACTATACATTATTTGTATGTAGTTGTATGGCACAGATACCTAATTATACAATTGAATTGTATTCTATAATAAGAAATTATATTTTTGATTAACTAACAGATGTAAAATGATAAAAGCAATAATTGTAGATGATGAACTAACTGCCATAAGAAGTTTAAAATGGGAAATTGAGAATTTCTGTTCAGGAATTGAAGTTACAGATAGTTTTACCAGTCCGAAAGAAGCGATAAACGCCATAAATTATATAAAACCAGATTGTGTGTTTTTAGATATTGAAATGCCAGAAATGGATGGATTTCAACTATTAGAAAAATTACAATTCAGAGATTTTGATTTAATCATTACAACAGCTTATAATTCGTATGCATTAAAAGCATTTAAAGAAAATGCCATAGATTATTTACTAAAACCTGTAGATACAGAC
>WFMU01000355.1 GCA_015488935.1 Flavobacteriaceae bacterium
ACTTTATACTATCATTGAGTTGGTTTAATTTGTCTTGTATTATTTTAGTATTATTTTTATCTAATTTAAAAACTCCAATACCGTAATATAGCGATATGGTATCATTTTGTCCAAAAGAAGTATAGCAAGATATTAGTAATAATAAAAATATGGGGAACAATTTTTTACGCATAATCTCTTATTTTAGTGTAACATACATATTTGATAATATAGGGTTGTTAGATTTGGAATCGGCAATAGTAATTAATGGTTCAATAGTTTTGGTTGTTTTAGTTTTGGTAGTTGTTATTACAGCAATTGCTTCTGCTAATAAAGGCTCATTAACATCTGCAATAACACCTAAATTGGCATAATCTTCTGGTAAAGGATAATCAGGATCAAAACCATCTTTATCATTTTCTCCTAATTTATTTACGATTTCTAAAACTAATGGTTGTAAAGCATAATGATGATTAGGGTTTAGATTATCTCCTTTTTTACTGTAATTATCCGAATCGTATAAAGTAACAGAGCCAACATACTTTCCTGTAGTTTTTTGTCCAACTAATTTTACATCAATATATGGTTTTAAGCCATTAATTACCAATTCGCTTGCAGATGCTGTACGACTTGTAGTAATAATCACTATTTTATTGAGGTTTAGACTTTGTATTGCTTCGCCTGATTTTAATCTATCGGTAAAATTGTTTATGATAGCTTCTGGATGTTTGGTTTCGTAAAAATTTTGCCATTTAGGATTCCATCGTTCACTAGCAAATAACTGATTGGTAAATTGTCCAGTAATCATACTTGCCAAATTTACGGCAGTTTGTACAGAACCACCACCATTATAGCGTAAATCGAGTACCAAATCGGTAATATTTTCACTTTTTAGTTGTGCAAATGCTTGATTTAATGCCGAATCGTAATTCGATACAAATTGATTGTAAAACACATACCCAATTTTATGTCCAGCTATTTGGTATGTATTTACAGAAGTAATCGGATTTTCTTGCAATATTTCTTTATTTAGCGTAACATTAATACCATTTGGTACAACTTGTACTGTTCCTCCTGTATTGGTATAAGTACCAAAATTTACTGTATAGCTATCTGTTCGGTACAATAATTCAATATAATTATCTTTTGTTAGTTGCTGGCCGTTAATGCCATAAATAATAGCACCACGATGTATATTTTTTGCAGCAGCATCCGAATTCGGAAGAACGTATCTAACATATCCAAATACTAAATTTGAATTTTGACTGTATAGTTTTAAACCAAACTCCATACCATTATTTTTTGTAATTCCAGCAAAAGATTGTTCTAAAGCTACATAATCGGTTACAATCCAACTCCATTTATCTACCGTTCCTTTTTGGTATAGTAGGCTGTAAAATAAATCTTGAGAATCTTTATTACTCAAAAAATTATTTAATTCTTCTTGAGAACCAAAACGACCATCACTCAATTCTGGTACGTTTTCTTGCCATAAATAATAAGCATTTAATCCTTTCCATACAAAATTTTGGACTTCTACATCAGAAGGAATATCTGCATTTTTTTGGCAATTAGTAAGTGTAAATAAAACGGATAAAACAGTAATGAGCAGGTATTTTTTCTTCATTTTAAGATATTGAATTTAAATAAATAACGTATAAAAGTAGTAATTTATTATTTATGCTCGTTAAGTATTTTACAAAATTATTTCAATTGTGTTTTCCAAAGTATTGGTATGAATGGTTTTTTGTAGTCCCGAAGCTTCGGGAACAAAGTAAAAAATGTATCGAGAACAAACATTATATAATATTTACTTCCATTTCAAGACTTATTCCAAATTTAGCAAGTACGGTTTTTCGGATTTTTTTAGCTAAATTTAATATATCATTTCCATTAGCATTTCCATAATTTACAAGTACTAAAGCTTGATTTTTATGTACACCAGCATCGCCAAATCGTTTGCCTTTAAAGCCGCATTGTTCAATAAGCCAACCAGCAGGTATTTTATAGTCTTTTGCTACTTGATAAAACGGCATATTTTCGTTTTTTGCTTTCATTTTTAAAAAAATAGTTTCGCTAACTACAGGATTTTTAAAAAAACTACCACTATTTCCAATTTTTGCAGGATCTGGTAATTTTTCTTGACGGATTTTTATTATCGCATTCGAGATGTCTTTTATACTTGGATTTTTAATCTTGTTTTTAGCCAATTCTGCTTGAATGGCACCATAGGTGTATTTTAGCTTATGTTTTTCTTTTGTGAGCTTAAAAACCACACTAGTAATAATGTATTTGCCTTTTGCTTGATTTTTAAAAATGGAATTTCGATAGCCAAAATTGCAAACTTCATTTTTAAAACTTACTTCTTTTGCAGTGGCAATTTCCATGGCGTTTACTGTACGAATGGTATCTTTTACTTCCACACCATAAGCACCAATATTCTGGATAGGAGAGGTGCCAACATTACCAGGAATTAAGGATAAATTTTCAATACCACCAAAATCATTTTTAATAGCCCAAAGTACAAATTGATGCCAATTTTCTCCAGCATTTACCTTTACATAAACAGTATATTTGTTTTCTTTTATAATTTTTATTCCTTTGCAATTAATGTGTAAAACGGTTTCTTGAATGTCTTTGGTAAGTAACATGTTGCTTCCGCCGCTTAATAGGAAAATTTTTTCATGTTGTTTTAAGGCTTCTTGTAAATCGGAAATGCTTGTAATGGAAATAAATTTAGATGCTTTAACATCCATTCCAAAGGTATTGTATTTTTTAAGCGATATATTTTGTTGTATTTTCATAATTCACTAAAATGCTTTTTTTATGCAATTTGTAATTCGTTTTAAGTCCACATTACTAAGGTTTGAACCACTTGGTAAACACAATCCACATGCAAATAAATCTTCTGCTGTACCATTGGTATATGCGGTATAATTTTTAAAAACAGGTTGTAGATGCATTGGTTTCCATAAAGGTCTCGACTCTATATTTTCTTTTTGCAAAAGCAACCGAATTTTTTCTCTACGTTCGTACGAATCTGTTTGTATGGTTGTAAGCCATCTATTGGAATAACTGTCTTTTTGTTCTTCGGTAAAAGTTATTTCATTAATGGAAGAAAGTGCTTTTTTATAATACGCAAAATTAGCTCTTCTTGCTTTTATTCGGTTTTCTAAAACTTCCAATTGTCCACGTCCAATTCCTGCTAAAATATTAGACATTCTGTAATTATATCCAATTTCAGAATGTTGGTAATGTACGGCTTTATCTCTTGCTTGTGTTGCTAAAAATTTTGCTTTTTCTGTATGTTTTTTATCTTTAGAGATTAATGCACCACCGCCAGAAGTAGTTATTATTTTATTGCCATTAAAAGAATAAATGCCAATTTCTCCAAAAGTGCCAACGTATTGTTTTTTGTAAGTTGCTCCTAAGGTATCTGCGGCATCTTCGATAATTGGAATTTTATATTTTGCTGCAATGGCTTGTATTTCGGTAATTTTTGCAGGCATACCATAAATATGTACTAATAGTATGGCTTTTGGTTTTTTTCCATTTGCTATTTGTGTTTCGATGGTTTTTTCTAACATTGTAGGAGATATGTTTAGCGTATCTTTTTCCGAATCTACAAATACTGGTTTTGCTTTGAGGTAACAAACAGGATTTATTGTTGCCGAAAAGGTAAATGTCGGACAAATTACTTCGTCATTTTCTTGTATTCCAAGTAAGAGTAATGCCAAATGTATAGCTGCGGTTCCAGAACTTAATACCGTGCAATTTTTAGATTTAGTATAAGTACAGATGGCTTTTTCAAATGCATCTACATTTGGTCCTATTGGTGCAATCCAATTCGAGGCAAATGCTTCTTGTATGTATTTTTGTTCTTCGCCAGTAATATGTGGTGGCGAAAGCCAAATTTTTTTATTCATTTTACAAAGATAATCAGTTGTATATTATAAACCATAGTATAGGATTAAAAAAAGCCTTAAGCTATTTTTTAGCTTAAGGCTTTTACGTTTTTAAATGGTTTACATTACTCTATTACAAGTTTCTTTATAAGATTAAAGCCATTCGTTGCCTTAATATTTACAAAGTAAAGACCACTTTCTATATTAGTAATGTCTATTTTTTGTTTAAACACTTCGTTTTTAACTTTATTAAAGTGTAGCGTTTTAACAATTTGACCTTGTATATTTACAATATTTAATTGTACATCAATTGGCGTATCTTCAATATCTAACTCTGCTAATACAGATATGCTATTATTTTTTGTAGCTGGATTAGGACTAATAGACATATCTTCGATTTCTAATGTGTTATTTACTGAATTGTTTCCTTGCTTATTTAACCTTACTGTACGAGTAGCTGTACTTTTTGCAGCACCTGTAGATGCAACAATTTTTACATTATCGATATAGATTTGGTCTGCATTAGAACTTGCATCGCATTGGAATCTAAACCTAGCATTGGTAGGGAAATTATAATTTGCAGAAGATATGTTTACCGTAGCTGCGGTAAAGGTATAATTGTTAAAATCAGTTCCACGTTTAAAAGCTTTTACCGTATGCCATGTTGCACCATCGTAAAAACGAACCCAAAAATCTTCGTTGTATTCCATACTATAGCTGTAAAAATTAAAGGTAATTTTTAAGTTATTATATGCAGATACATTAAAAGAAGCAGATGTCATTGCAGATGCAGTACCAGAATTATCTCTAATTCTAATGGAATATTTTCCATCATAAGCCTTTGAATAGCTTCTTATTCTGTAACAATCGCCACCACCATCTTGCCAACCATTCCAGCCAGTTTCAAAAGAATCGTGTAGCAATACATTGCTGCTACCGCCACCGTTGCTTTGTGTGGTTACATTTGCAGTATTACTTGTATTTGATAGGTTATTTGCAGCATCTTTTGCTTTTACAGTAAATGCGTACGATGTTGCAGCAGTTAATCCTGAAACGGTATAATTATTGGCAGTAGTAGTTGCCAAATATGAACCGTTTTTATATACATTATAGCCAGTAACACTAACATTATCTGTAGCAGTATTCCACGTTAAACTAGTTGTAGTTTGTGTGGTATTTGCAGCGATTAAATTTGTTGGTGTTGCTGGTGCTGTATTATCAACCGTAGTTACATTTGCAGTATTGCTATTTGCAGAAATATTATTTGCTGCATCTTTTGCTTTTACTGTAAATGTGTATGATGTTACTACAGATAGTCCTGTAACGTTGTACGATGTATTTGCAGTAAATGCTAAGAATGTACCATTTTTATAGACATTATATCCTGTTACACCAACATTATCTGAAGAAGTATTCCACGATAATGTAGCTGTTGTTTCTCCAATAGACGAAGCAGTTAATCCAGTTGGTGTAGTTGGTGCTTGTGTATCTTGGTTTCCACCGCCAGAAATGCTATGTGTTCCTAAACCGTTAAAGGTATTTGTAGCAAAAGTGTCCCATTCGCCAGATTTATTAAATGTTGTGTTTGGACTTGTTACTGTTGCTTTTCTACGTAACGTTTGGTCTTTTGCAAAGTTTGCAGAACCACCACTAAAGTTTCCAATTACATCTATTAAAACACCATTTTTAAATAAACCGATTGGGTCGTTACCATTAAAGGACAATTCAGAACCTGAAGAAGTAATATCTGCAACGGCAATAATTGTAGATGAAGCATTGCCATTTGCTGCAACAAATACATCGTTATTTGCTAATTGTCCACTTAAAGAGATACCAGCAGACCATCCGCCAGAGCCATTAGATTGTTTTTTAATTTTATAGTTTGCTAAATTTACCGAAGCACCTGTAAAGTTTGCAATTTCTAAGGCTTTATTATACGAAGAGCCTTCGATATATTCCGAGAAGAATAATTCTGTTGCAGAACCACCACCATTTCCACCTCCAGATTGTGTTGTTATTGAGGCAGTATTACTGCTTGTTGAAATATTTCCTGCAGCATCTTTTGCTTTAATGGTAAAAGAATAATTTGTTGCTGCTGTTAAACCAGATACCGTATATGATGTTGTTGTAGTTGTTGTTACTAAAGTGCCATTTTTATATACATTATAACCTGTAACACCTACATTATCTGAAGAGGCATTCCAAGATAGGTTTGTTGCTGTTTGTGTTGTATTAGAAGCGGTTAAATTTGTTGGTGCAGTTGGTGCTTGTGTATCGCTATTTCCGCCACCACCAAATAAATCTTCGGCTTGTGGGCCACCCCAAATTTGTGTTGCAAATGCAGGATTGTCAATAAAAGGATTTCTATTTCCTTGTGCGTAGGTATTTGCAGTATTTCCGTGATAGGTATTTCTATTTTTTTCGATTTGTGATACTGGATCTTCTGCATTCCATTGTAAAAATAAATCAATCATACCATCTGGTGTAGATGCGCTACTACCGATACCAACTCCTGTTGGTACACATCTATTTCCGTAACGTAAATACATATACATCATCATTCTTGCAACATCTCCTTTCCATTCGTCACCAGGATACCAACCTCCGTTAGAATCACCAGCATGTCCACTTCCAGGAGCAAACTTTTTACTACTTCTTTGACTGTTAAACGAAACATCTGCTGGACGTAAATGATGTGCGTCAGAACCAGGGCCTGAAGTTCCTAAATTTGGATTTCCCAATGATTTGGCATAGGTATGTTCTCTGTTCCAGTCGGTACCATTATTACCACCATTAGCATTTTTACTTCTTGTACGATCTGTAACATAGTTTCCGTCATTATCATCATATCCATATAGTAATATTACCTTGGTATGTGTTGGGTCATTTGGATCTAAATCGGTTATTTTAGAGACACTCCAAATATTAGAATACGACAAATTATGTGTATGTGTACTAATTATTTTTGTAGCTAATTCATTTTTTAAAGCAATACCAGATAAAGATAAATTAACATCGTTATAATATGCTGGTATTTGTGCTAATAGCAAAAAAGGAATAAGTAAAAAACTAAATGAAATTATTTTTTTCATGAATACTTATGATTTAAAAATTAATAATAGAACAAAAATATTCTTTCTTAATGTTGTTATTTCGAGTAAACCGTAAACTTATTAAAACGTTTTTAACAATTATTAGAAGTACATAGTTTACACTTAAACCAAGTTTTAATTAAAATTTATTTGTGTCAAATAGATAATTTATATTTTTTATTAAAATCTAACAATCAATATAT
>WFMU01000356.1 GCA_015488935.1 Flavobacteriaceae bacterium
ACATGTGTATAAGAGACAGGTTTTTCTCAAGTAAATATTTCAACAAACCTCGAATATCTTGACAATCAAATTTCTAATTGTAACAAAATAGATTTAAACTTAAATAATGCACACTATATTACAGTAAACATCCATATGGATAAACTATATGACCCTAATAATGGAAATAATATTAATGATGTAGCAGATAGTGGAACTATTTATATAAAGTTAGCAGCTAGAGGTACTGAAATAAATTTAGGGACAATAGATATTAATGCTTTTCACTGGACTACTAATTCCAATCAAACAAGAGATTATGTTAATAAAAATAAAGTAGTTACAATTTATAATTCTGACCTAGATGATTATGAAAACGATAAGTTATTTGTAATTTATAAACAAGGTAGCATTGTGTATGGAGATACATATAGCTGTCCTCATATTATCACTAGACCTCATTATAATTTATCTCCGACAAGTACTACCGTTTCTTGCAACTCTTCTGGTACAAAAAATTTTACTGTTATAAACGAAAACAGCTCCCCAGGCACCATACAATACCATTGGAATGTAGGCAGTGGTTGGATGCGCAATGGAGTAGCTGTTTCTAATTTTACAACCACTACAAACCATATTACATTAGTACCGTACCAATATCCTCCAAGTGATGTTCATGTTACTCCTATTCTAGATGGTGTTGCTTATGATGAATTGACCTCAACAGTTAGTTTAAGTGCTTTTAATCCTAATCTTACCGTTACAGGTCCTGCTTCTATATGCTCTACGGGCAGTTATGCCTTACAAGGAAGTATTCCTAGCAACTGGTCGGTAGTTTGGAGTTTGCAAAATACTGCTATTGCTAATCTTAACCAAACTGGTAATAATGCTACAGTAACTGTAAATACAGGACAGTCTGGTTATATTACAACAAATGCTTTTGTTACTAATTCTTGTGGACAAACCAAGGTTTTTCCAAAGCAAATATTTGTTGGTTCGCCAGTAGTTACAACACACCAAATTTATGGTGGTTATGATAATATGCCTGTAGATAGTTTTTCGCAATTACATGTAGATTGGGCGCAAGGTAATACTAGTTATTTATGGACTATTACTACTTTAAGCTCTTCTGGTAGTGGTACAACACCAAAATTTATTGCCACCAATAGCAATACAGCAACAACTAGATATGTAACAGTAAATTGGGGTTCTCGATTAGGAATGTACGTAGTTAATTGTAAAGCTACAAATAGTTGTTCGCAAACTGGTATTAGCAATAAGGTGGTTACTGTTTTTGACCAATCAAATAATCCTTGTCCACCATATAATCCTTTTAACAAAGGAGAAAACACCAATAGTAAAACACAAAAAGACAATGCATTTACCATTAAAATATTTCCAAACCCAATAAATGATGGTGTAATAAATGTTCGAAAAATTTTACCATCATTACTAAACCCTTGTAACAATTCTGGTAATAAAACAAATATTCTAAAAGAGATTAAAAATACTGTAGTAATTTACGATTTCTTTGGTACCATAGTTTATACCAAAGTATTTGATACAGACACATTTAAAATAGAGAACACAAAACTTAAAAAAGGCACCTACTTTTTACGTATTACAAATGCTTACGGTATCTCTAAAAAAACTACTTTAAAAGTCAATTAACACCAACTAAATTTAAAACAACTAAAAAAAGCCAAACGATTTTGTTTGGCTTTTTGTATTTTTGAAAAGTAATATATAATTCGGTTTACACCAAATGCAAATTTCAGAATCTCCTTTTCAAGTATATAACGCTTCTGCTGGTAGCGGAAAAACCTTTACTTTGGTTAAAGAGTATTTAAAAATTCTATTACAATCTAACGATAAATTTCTTTTTCAGCATATTCTTGCCATTACTTTTACCAATAAGGCTGCTGCCGAAATGAAAATTCGGATTATTGCTAGTTTACGTGCTTTTAGTAATCCTGAAATTACACCTACAAATAATGCACTATTTGCTTTAATATGTACAGAATTAGATGTAGCTCCAAACCAAATTCACAAACGCTCCCAAAAAATATTAAAAAGTATTTTAAATAATTATGCGGCGTTTAATATTACCACTATCGATAGTTTTACCTACAAACTGATTCGGAGTTTTGCCTATGATTTAGGTTTATCACTCAATTTTGAAGTAGAAATGGATGCTATTTCGTTACTAAACGAAGCGGTAGATGTTTTAATTTCTAGAATTGGCGAAAATAAAGAACGCACCAAAACACTCATCGATTTTTCTATCGCGAAAGCAAACGAAGATAAAAGTTGGGATATCTCTCTCGATTTAAAAGAAATTGCCAAACTGCTACTGAATGAAAATGATAGCACACATATTGCCAAAATTACACAAAGACCAATACAAGATTTTATTAGGCTAAAAAAACAACTGTATCGAAAACAACAAGAAATTGAAAAACAGTTTATTACTATTGGCAAAAATGCTATCGAACGTATTGAAACAACTTCATTAAATTTTAAAGATTTTGTGTATGGCGATTTGCCAAATCATTTTAAAAAACTGATTACACTACAACTCGATAAAATTAATTTTGAAGGTCGCTTACATAAAAACATCGAAAATAATCATCTGCAATATACAAGCAAAGCAACAGCACAAGTAAAAGACGAAATAGATGGTATTAGAGATGCATTAATTACATTTTATTATGAATCTAAAACGATTTACGATACACATTATCCTACCTACGTACTTAACAATTTAATTGCAAAAAGTATTATTCCTTTAGCCATTTTGCAAGCAGTAAACAACGTTTTAACCGAAATTAAAGAGGATAATAATATTCGATTAAATTCCGAATTTAATCAAATTATTAGTAAGCATTTAAAGGAACAACCTGTTGCTTTTATTTATGAAAAATTAGGGGAAAAATTTCGGCATTATTTTATTGATGAAATGCAAGATACTTCGGTAATGCAATGGGAAAATTTAATTCCACTGATAGATAATGCTCTAGAAAGCGAAAATGCCAAAGGCGAAAAAGGAAGTTTGCTCTTGGTTGGTGATGCCAAACAAGCCATTTATCGTTGGCGTGGTGGTAAAGCGGAGCAGTTTATTCGTTTGTCAGACACACAAGGTGCTAATCCTTTTTTAATTCCTAAAAATGTAAATCAGCTCGATACGAATTGGCGTAGTTATTCCGAAATTATTGATTTTAACAATGCCTTTTTTCAGCATATTGCAAAATTTTTAAAAAATAATACCTACCAAAAAATTTATAAAATTGGAAATCAGCAAAAGCAAAATGACAAAAAAGGTGGTTTTGTGCAAATTTCTTTTGTAGAAGAAGGTTTGGCTGCCGCAGATAAATACCTAGTTTATGCCGAAAAAGTTTTGGAAATTATTAAAAATATTGAGAATGATTTTGATAAAAATGAAATTTGTATTTTAACCAGAACTCGCAAACAA
>WFMU01000357.1 GCA_015488935.1 Flavobacteriaceae bacterium
ATATACTCAAAATTCTATAAACAAGTTTCTCTTATATTTAAAGTAGCGTTAATAATTTTTTTAACCATAGGTTTATCATTGTGTTTTAATCTGTCTAGTAGTAACAAGGCGCAATCTTGTCCAATAGTAAATCCATGTTGATTAATAGTAGTGAGTTTTGGGCATAAATTTTTTGCCATGGTTTTACTTGCATACCCAATAATACTCAATTGTTTTGGAATTTGTAAGTTTCTTTTTTTTGCTATTTTAAGTGATGCTAATGAAGCCTCTTCATCAATGGCAATTATGGCATCTACAGTTTTGTTTGAAAGTAATTTTTTAACTGTTTTTTTGATTTTATTTTTAGGAGCTGTTACAATTATTGGTTTATGAAAAGTTGTATTTATTGCTTTGTAATATCCTTTAGTACGCGATTTTCCAACACTTAAATTGTTGATGGTAGAAACCAATGCAATTGTATTTTTACCTTTGGTAATTAAATGTTTGGTAGCATTAAAAACAGATTCAAAGTCATTGACTACAACTTTATCGCAAGGAATTGATTTTAGTACTCTATCAAACATAATAATAGGTTTGTTATTGGTTAGTGCAGCTTTAAAATGATGAAATTTTTGAGTGGTTTGTGTTTCTTCGGCAACAGCAACAATAAAACCATCGACAACACTACTAGATAAGGTTGTAAAAACTTGTGCTTCTTTTTGTAAAGATTCGCTAGTGATACTTATAATAATGTTGTATGCAGATGGCGCAATAATACTTTCGATACCAATTAATACTTGCGAAAAGAAGTAATTTTGAATGCTTGGTATTACCACACTAATTGTATTTGTTTTTCCAAGTTTTAAGTTTCGCGCCATTTTATTTGGTTGGTAATTGTATTGTTTAGCAACCTGTTTTATTCTTTTCTTTGTGGCATCACTAATTTCGTGACTATCATTTAATGCTTTAGAAATAGTTGAAATAGCCAGACCAAGTTTTTTAGATAATTCTTTTAATGTTATGTTATTTCGATGCATGTTTTGCTATTTATGAGAATATAATAAAGGTAGCAATTACAATAAGAATAACAATTCCACCGATTAATTTAGCATATTTCCAAGGTGTTATATCTACTTCTTTGGTAAATTTTTGTTCATAATCGGTTTTTCTTGGTGATAGTTTACCAATAATTAGCATGATAGCAACATTCATTACAAAAAGAATTGCCATTACATGTAAAAAGTGTGGATAAGTTCCACCACCATCAATAATGTATGGTTTTAATACAAATTGACTGATAAAATATAGAATAGCACCAAGTATAATGGCAATATTTGCTGCTTTTGCAGGAACTCGTTTGGTTAAATAACCAACTACAATAATGGTTAATATCGGTATGCTATAACAGCCATTTACTTCTTGCAAATAGCTAAATAAACCGTCTGGTACATAAGCAATTATCGGTGCTACAAACATAGATAATAAAGCTAATAATACGCCAAAGCGTTTTCCTGCTTTTACCGTTTGTAGTTCGCTAGCTTCTTTATTAATAAATGCTTTGTAAATATCTACACCAAATAAAGTAACGGAGCTATTTAGGGCACTATTGAATGAACTTAAAATAGCACCAAATAGTACGGCAGCAAAAAAACCTACCAAACTCAACGGTAAAACACGAGTAACTAATTCTGGATAGGCTTCATCTGGATTTGTCAAGTTTCCTTGAAATAAATGAAAGGCAATAATTCCGGGAAGTACAACAATAATTGGTCCTAATATTTTAATAAATGATGCAAATAGTAAGCCTTTTTGCCCTTCTTTTAAATTTTTTGCTCCTAATGCACGTTGAATAATTGCTTGGTTCGTTCCCCAATAAAATAATTGTACCAGCATCATACCTGTAAAAATAGTTGCAAATGGTATGGTTGAAGAATTGCTTCCTATTGCGTTAAATTTTTCAGGATTATTAGTCATTAGTGTAGAAATACCTGTTGTAATACTGCCATTACCAATTTCGCGAAGTCCAAAATATGGAATTAATAATCCACCAATAAGTAAGCCTATTGCATTAATAGTATCAGAAACAGCAACCGCTTTTAATCCTCCAAAAATAGCATAAATAGCTCCAGTAATTCCAATAGCAAAAACCGAGATCCATAATGCTGTGGTTTTAGAAACACCAAGCATTTCAGGAACATTAAACATGGCATTAATTGCAAGTGCGCCAGAATACAATACAATAGGTAAAAGAATAACTACGTAGCCAGACAAGAATAATCCAGATGTAATGGCTTTGGTTGTTTTGTTATAACGCCTTTCTAAAAATGTTGGAATGGTAGCAATACCACCTTTTAGGTATCTTGGTAATAAAAAAATAGCGGTTACTACCATGGCAATAGCAGCTAAGGTTTCCCATGCCATTACTAAAATACCTTCCTTATAAGCTTGTCCGTTTAAACCAACAATTTGCTCGGTAGATAGGTTGGTAAGTAGGAGCGAACCTGCAATAACAATGCCTGTAAGGCTTCTACCACCTAAAAAATAACCATCGGAAGAATTTTCGTCTGTTTTTCGAGTAGCATAATAAGAAATAATTGCTACTAGTGCTGTAAAGCCAATAAAAGAAAGTACACCAATCATAATTTTATAGTTTTGGTTAAAGGATAATTTTTAATTTCTCAAAAATAATGTTATAATTTGATTGTATTATCCTGCACTGTATGGTAGTTGATTTTTGGAGTAGAATTGTGTTTTTTTATCTTAAATCTCGTTAATTATTTGTTTTCTATAAATAGAATATTTCAATTAAAAAAACACTAATTTTCAATAAGAATAGCTATTAATTTAATAAAGCCAATACCAAAAATTATCATGCTAATTACGTCTAAAAGGTTCATAAAAAAGTCAAATCCTTTATAAAAAACACTATTATATATAGATAATACGAATGGTGTGATAAGGCTTATTAGGAAAAAAATTAAAACGAATATTGCTATAATGAATGCAAATGTTACGATTTTATAAAATATATTGCTTTCATATTTTATCTGTCTAGAATAATTACTAGAATATTGTGGTAGTTTTCTTTGTACATTAACTGGAGTAGATTTTTGTTGTATTATTGGCAGATTACTCATAAGGCATAATTTTACAGATGTAACTTCAATTAATTTCTTGATTAAAAAAGTAATACAAGAATTGTAGTGATAATTTAAGCACAAAATTCATGCCGTTTATTTGCTTTTCGTTTGTGGATTTGTTGGTTAGTGGATTTGTTTATTTGTAATTTCATTCTGAAAATAATACAATTACAAACCAAAACACGAACTAAACACGAACTCGGTACAATTAAACATGAAGTAAGTATGAAGTAAGTATGGAGTAAACATGAAGTAAGCATGAAGTAAGTAC
>WFMU01000358.1 GCA_015488935.1 Flavobacteriaceae bacterium
ACCTAAACCTGAGATATTTAAATCTGTAATTCCATTAATATCAGATGTTAACACTTGCCCGTTTACAATATTGTCTAAATCTATATTTTGGTTTATTAATGCTTGTTCAAAGATTGGATCTGGAATTATGGTGTTTTGTGCTTTTATAGTATTTAAACTAAATACCATAATTACTAGGAGTATTTTTTTCATTATTTTTGTTTTTTACAAATTTAAGAAAAAATGTGTACGGTTACCTATATTCCATTAAGCAAAACGGATTTTATTTTAACTTCGAGTAGAGATGTGCCTTTTGTTAGAGAAAAAGCACTTTTACCAAAATTGTATGTTGAGGATGGTGTCGCAATTACCTATCCTAAAGATGGCAGAGCTGGTGGCACTTGGATTGGGCATAGCGATAGAAAAAGATTAATTTGTTTGCTTAATGGTGGGTTTGTTAATCATTATTTAACTGCTAATCCCGATACTAAATATCGAAAAAGTAGGGGAATTATTGTTTTAGATTTGTTGAAAGAAGTTGCCATTAATTCCGCTTTAAGCGATATTAATTTAACTAATATTGAGCCTTTTACTTTGGTTATTGTAGATTGGAATGCGTTGGATGATGGTACGGAGTCGCTTCAATTAATTGAATTGGTTTGGGATGGTAATAAAAAACATATTAAAATTTTACCTCAGAAAATGCATATTTGGTCTTCGGCTACTTTGTATGATGATAATATGAAAGGGATGCGTGAGGATTGGTTTATGGAATGGCAAAATTCTTTTTGTCCGAAACACGTTTCTAAAGCGGAATTAAACGCGCTTTATAAGTCTCGTATTTTAAATTTTCATAGGTATGCTGGTATTGGCGATTGCAATGTGGATGTGCTTATGAAACGTAAAAAGGTTGGTACGGTTAGTATTACGCAAGTTTCTAAAATAGATGGCGCAGTTGTTATGGATTATGAGGCTATTTTGTAAATTTAATGTTGTTCATCGAAATATTGTGCTAAATTAAATTTGGCAAAGTGTTCGAATTTTATGGTGGTTATTTGTAGTGTTTCTATTTTGTCTAATCGAAATTCTCTTATATCGTTTCTTAGCATACAATATCCTATTAATATCCAATCGTTTTCGGTAAAATACAAGGCGAGTGGTTTTACATTTCGCTTGGTTATTTCGTTTTTATAAATGGATTTATAGGTGAGTTGTAATTCTAAAAAATCGGTAATTCCTCTTTGGATTTTTGATAGGTAGTCGCTTTTTGGATTTATTTCGTATTTATTATCGGCACTTATTCGTTCTTCTAATAATTCTATTTTTTCTTTTTGTCTTTTTCGCAGTACAGATTTTATTTTTATTAATGCCGATGTGTAGTTTTTAGATAAGGATTTTTCGTTTTTTTGTGTTACGAGTTTATCTGCCGTTATCATGGCATTTGCTTCTTCTTCGGTAAACATAATTGGTGGTAATCTGTAGCCATCTACTATAAAATAGCCAACACCGTTTTCGGAGCCTATTGGTACTCCTGCTTCTTGTAGGGTTCTTATGTCTCTATACACAGTTCTGAGGCTTATTTCGAAGCGTTCTGCTAGTGTTTTTGCGGTTATTACTCGCTTGGATTGCAATTGTGTTAATATTGCGGTTATGCGGTTTATTTTATTCATCTTAATAATTTCTTTTACATGGCAAATTTCGTGAAATTGTTTTTAAAATGAGTTATTATTAGCATTAAAATATTTGTTGTTTAGCGTTCGGTAGATAATTTCATGTATAAATTGTCTATTAACTCTTTATATCGTACTTTTTTCTCTTAAAGAGTGTAAAGTTCTTAAGTTAAACTGTATAGTTATTTTAATTTACTTATTATTAAAACTAAAAAGGCTGTTATTGACAGCCTTTTTAGTTTTAAATACAGTTATTCACTATTTTTTTATAATTTTTACTGTTTTACTTCCAGTATTGTTTTCTGTTACTTTTATATAATAAATTCCTTTTGATAAATTCAAATTTAAATCTATTTTTTGTCTATTTTTAAATAACTGTTTCGAAATAGTTTGTCCAATCACATTTATGATTTCTATATCAATAGTATTCAAAATTTCACCAAAATCAAGTGTTAATTTACTATCTGTTGGATTTGGATAAAATTTTATTTTAGATAAAACTTCATCGGTAACAGCAGCAGTTGAATTTTCGACAATAATAGTATAATCTTCTACTTCTCCATTAGCACCTTCTCGGCAAGGATCTACAGGTTCGGCTCCTCCTTTTGTAATTACACGCATACGTGTTGTAGTAGGATCAATATTATTTGGTATGGTTATACTAAGTGGCGATAAACTGGTTGGTCTATCATTTTTATTTTTTATTTTTCCTAAATAATATCTTTCACTAGCTTCAAATTCATAATTATGATTCCAATCTATCCACACAGCTGTTTTGTAGCGTACATTTCCATCGGTATTTACATTTACAGTCATGTCATACGGCATACCCTTGGTTACTGTTGTACTAATGGATGTAAAATCTTCAT
Source organism: Flavobacteriaceae bacterium (assembly GCA_015488935.1). GTDB lineage: Bacteria > Bacteroidota > Bacteroidia > Flavobacteriales > Flavobacteriaceae > S010-17. The sequence continues at coordinate 2,519 of WFMU01000358.1, forward strand.
AACCGTTAGTTTTTGTTGAAGCATTATTTATAGTATTGAAATTTACTAACGTAGTACTTGCATTATTATTGGTATTTCCAATGGCATTACAATAAACAGCATCTTTTACCGTGTACATAAATTTGTATGTTTTTGATGTATCGTTATTACTTCCTGTGGCAAATACTTTAAAATATATTTTTGTTCCTGCTACTTCATTAGGTAAAGGTGTATTTGATTTCCATTGATTTCCACCTATACTACTCATAGGTATAACATTATTAAAATCTACCGAATTTAATGACCATCTTACTTCTACATTGCTGAGCGTTCCTGCATATTCTATTTCGGAATATACATATTGATCTAATCCTTCTTTAGGTGTTGTTTTTGTTGGCAAATCGGTTATTTCTGTTTTTACTATAGCAGGATAATTTTCTTTACCGATAAGTTTACATTCCCAACTACCTCTACCAAAAGTAGCTGCTCTCAATGTATTTGTTCCGGTAACAATTTTTAAATCATTAATAGAAATATTGGGTAAATTGGTATTGTACAATGTCCAAGTTGTACCAGTTATTGGTTTTGTATAAACACCTATTTCGGAACCTACATAGATGTTTTGGTCATCATCTATTACCATTGTTCTTAAAGGCATATCTCCTAAATTAGAAGTAATATTTTGCCAAGAAGTACCTCCGTTTTCTGACATAAATATTTTTTCGCCATTATTTTCATAAGAATTGTATAATACAAATATTCTATCATCATTATTTGGATCTATGTATAATCCTCTGATACTACTATTAGGCAGTCCGTTTTGTATATCAACAAATGTACTTCCTCCATCGGTAGATTTTTTTATTTTAGCATTACGAGATATGATTATAATATTAGAGTTATTTTCAGCAATTACTGCTTGTTTTATAACTCCAGTAAAAACATTTGCGGCTTTTTGCACCCAAGTATCTCCAAAATCTTCAGATTTCCACACGCCGAGTTTAAAATCATATAATGTCATTTGATTGTTAGGGTCAATTACTATTGGAGCAACAAAAGAACCTTCTTCTGAACCTGCTCTAAAATTTTGAACCTTAGAATATCCACCATTTTCAGTTCTGTTTCTGATTGCATATTGCGAACTTCCTATTGCCCAATTATAATTTAAAGGATGAAAAAGACCTACACCACCATCTCCTGCAACAAAATCTACCCAATGTTCTTCTCTTTTTATAGCCGTACCATTATCTTGACATCCTGTAATAAAACGATTACTATTTGATTGGCTTACTCCAAGTCTGTAGTTTTCTCTCATAGCAGTTCCTGTTTGAACATTTTGATTGAGTAATGTCCAATCATCTCCATTATTTTCACTTTTACAAAACCAACCATCTGTACCAATATAAAATACGCCATTAATACATTTTGTAGGATGTAAATCTACGTGTACATAATTGGTACTTGTCATAAATTGCGTATATGAATTTGACGTATCTGTAGCATTAGAACTGCTAACGGAAGATGCAGTTACCGCAGTAAATGTTTGTCCATCATCTGTAGATCTTCCTATATTTATATATCCTCTTAGCATAAGCGTATTATCTAAATCGCTTACAGCAAAACCTCCATTTCCTTGAACAGGATTACTTAAAAATGTAAAATCTAATCCGTTATTTGAAGATTTAAAGATTCCGTTTTGAGAGGAAAAATAAACACAGTCTGGACAGGCAGGACTTGTAGAAAATTGTCCGTTTTTAGCATTATTATTTCCTACTATTTCATTGGATAATGTAAATGTAAGTCCTTGATCATTTGATATATAAATTTTATTAATTTCTGTAGTTTTTTCATAAACATAAATAATATTAGCATTTGTTGGATGAAAAGCAATATCAATAACATCTACATTGTCCAAAATTTTAGTGTAAGTAGTTAATTTATCTGTAGATCGATAAAGCCCATCATTGGCACAAACAAAAACAATATTATCATTTTGTGGATGATATTTTACTTTTCTTACTCGAAAATCATAGCCAAGACCCAAATTAATGTCCAATGGATTGATAGCTGTAGTAGTCCAAGTATCTCCTCCGTCTGTAGATTTATAGATACCATTAGAATATTCATTTCCAGAATTATTTACACTGATTAATAGTTCATTTCTATCCGTAGGAGACACTCCAAAATTATTTACACCAGTAGAAAATAAATAATCTGTTTTTGGTTCCCAATTTACACCACCATCGGTAGTTTTAAAGATACCTCCACTTCTTGACGAAATATACATATAGTTGGTATCATTTGGATCTACATAAAAATCGATAACACGTCCTATTCCTACCGAAGGTTTATAACATACGGTATCAATTTTAAAAGGACCTAATTCTTGCCAGTTATTCGTTGTTGTAGTATTTCTTGAGGCTACATTGTTATTTTTAAATTTTAAAAATGATTTTACACCAAGATTTGGGTCGGTGTTTTTTCTGTTTCCCGAAGGATAATATTTTGATTCGTTTTCATACAACCATCTTTGATAAGGTTTCCAACCAGAACCTTTCTTATTTTTATCGTGTGTTTTAAAATAATTTTCTGCTTCATTTACAACATCGTAAATATTGACGTTTCGGTCTTTCATCATTGTTCTAAACTTTTGCGAATAGATAGTGTTATAAAACGATAAACTAATGAGAATAAATAGAATTTTTTTCATAAAAGATGGCTTAAATAGTTAATTTTCACAAAAGTATTCTTTTTTTTATTTATTATA
>WFMU01000359.1 GCA_015488935.1 Flavobacteriaceae bacterium
ATATAAGCCTACTATTACTGCCAATACTTCAATAGATAAAAATATAGTTATTAATATTGATTTTGTTGAAAAAGCAAAGTATTCATATTACTACGATTGGGTATGGTATGATTATTTGATGTTTCAACAGCAAGCGCTTATGAAACAACAGCAAATAAATAGAAATTTTGGACCAAAAGTACAAGAAATTATCCTATTTTCTGCCGAAGAAGAAAAAACATCCATGCAATTTGTAATAAGTAAAGATTACAAAATTTTAAAAGAAGCATCAACAAAAACAATGTATCAAGATATTGATAAAGATGGTTATTTGGACAAGCATAAAGAAGACAAGTCTAAAAAATCGCTAACAGGTGTTTTTACAGATACAAATTATTATATCATTTATTTTAATAAAAAAACGCGTAAGATAATAGTTAAGGAGCAGCAATATAATTCATAAATATAATTAGACTTAAATTATTAAGTATTAAAAACCAGCAGCTTTATCATCGCCACGAGGGTCTGCACCAGCTTCTAATTTTCCGTTTGGCAGTACTAAAATAGCATCTACTTTACCAATTACTGGTGCATTTGCTTGTTCTATACTGTAGCCTAATTGTTCTAATTTAGGGAAAATAGTTTTGTTAAAAGTAAGTTCAAATCTTATGTTATCTGGTAGCCATTGGTGATGAAATCTTGGTTGTGAAACAGATTCTTGCATTCCCATATTAAATTCAATGACGTTTAATATATTTTGCATTACGGAGGTAATAATGGTTGAACCTCCTGGAGAGCCTAAGACCATTTTTAATTTTCCATTTTGTTCTACTATGGTCGGACTCATAGAGCTTAGCATTCTTTTTTCTGGAGCAACAGCATTTGCTTCGGCACCTACTAAACCATAAGAATTTGCAAAACCTGGTTTAATACTAAAATCATCCATTTCGTTATTTAGCAAAAAGCCACCTTCTTTTACATAAACTTTAGAGCCATAAGCACCGTTTAATGTGGTGGTTACTGCAACTGCATTTCCAAATTGGTCAACAATTGAGTAATGTGTAGTTTCGTTACTTTCTAGTCCGTTTAGTTTACCATGTGCTATTTCTGCAGAAGTATTTGCTTTATTCCAAGAAAAATTACGCATTCTATTTTTTAGATAATCACTAGAAATTAAACTATCTATAGCAATATGTATAAAATCGCTATCGCCTAAAAAATAAGCTCTATCTGCATAGGCTCTTCGTTCGGCTTCGGTAATTAATTGTACGTATTTTACAGAATTATGTTGGTATTGTTTGATATTGTATGGTTCAATAGTTTTTAATATTTGCGCTAAGCAAATTCCACCGCTTGAAGGTGGCGACATAGATATTATTTTAGTATCCTTATAGGTAAAACTAATTGGTTTACGCCATTTAGCTTCATATTTTGCTAAGTCTTCTTTGGTAATAACGCCACCTAAATCTTTTAAATAACTTACTAAAATATCTGCTGTTTTTCCTTTGTAGAATTCATCTCTGCCATTATCTCTAATGCGCTCTAATGTTTTTGCTAGTTGTATGTATTTGATGGTATCTCCAGCTTTCCAATTTTTATCTAATAGAATAGTTCTATGGTTTGCTTTTTTAAAACCAGCTTTGTATTTTTCAATGGCTTCGGCTTGTTTTTTGGTAACAATTACGCCTCTTTTTGCCATGTTTATTGCAGGTTGTATTAATTCTTTAAACGGAATAGTTCCAAATTTTTCATGTACTTTAAATAATCCTGCGATGGTTCCTGGGACACCAACTGCATTCGCGCCAAGCGTACTTTTATCTGGAATTACATTACCTTCTTTATCCAAATAAAAATCATGATGTGTAGCTAAAGGTGCTTTTTCGCGATAATCTAAGGCACCAATTTTGCCATCTTTTGTGCGATAAACCATAAATCCGCCGCCGCCAATATTTCCTGCAAATGGATACGATACTGCAAGAGCCAAATCGGTAGCAATCATGGCATCAAAGGCATTTCCGCCTTTTCTCATTACGTCTAATCCTATTTTTGAGGCTTCTTCACGAGCACAAACTACCATTGCTTTTTCGGTAATTACACCTACAATTGGCTTTTTTGTAGTTTCTTTTGATGTTGTTTTTTCTTTACATTGAAAAAGTAAAAGTAGCGGAAGAATAAGTAAATATTTTTTCATTTTATGGTTTTGTTTTCCAAGTTAGTTGTAATAGTAAAATAAGTGTTGCTAAAACGAACGAATTATTTCATCCGAAAAGATACGTAAATCTTTGAAAAAATTAGTGAAATCGGCTTCAAATTCTTTGTAATGTATTTTTAGGTCTTGGATTGCAAGGTGCATTTGCGATTTATTTTTAGTTCTTTTGTCCATACCAATTAGTGCATTTTCAATACCTTTAAAGTTTGCATACGCCGTGAGCCATTTTTGTTTTTTCATATATGGTAAAATTGCAATGACCTTTTCGGGAAGTATATTTAAGTGTTGTTGCATTAGTGTTAAAAAAGATTGTTCTTTCTCTTCTAGGGAAATAGTTGCATAATTTTTCCAATTTTTCGCTAAAAAATGGTCGTATAAAATATCGATAATAATACCATCGTAATGTCCGTAACGCTCGTGCAATCTTCTTTTGCTAATACGAACAATTTTGTGTTTGTCTGTAAAGGTATCTATTTGTCGATGTAAAAAAATACCATTTTGTATTTCTTGCGAAAAATGTTTGTAGTTATTTCCTCTTACAAAATCGGCAATAAAATTTCCAATGATTAAATTATCATTGTTCCCAGAAAGGTATATGTGTGCAAGGAAATTCAAATTAATATTTTTTTATTTTGGTTTATGGAATAAAAAAATCCGTATTATGGTACGGATTTTTTATGTTTTTATGGTCTATTTATGATTTAGTTATTCAACATCACAGGCATTACTAACATGGTAATATCTTCGCCATCTTCTAAACCATCAAGTGGTTTTAAAATTCCTGCCCTGTTAGGTAGCGACATGTGTAATTGTACATCGTTAGAGTTTAAATTGGTAAGCATTTCTAGTAAGAAACGCGAGTTAAAACCAATTTGCATATCATCGCCTTGATAAGCACATTGCAAACGCTCGTCTGCTTTATTTGAAAAGTCGATATCTTCGGCAGATACATTTAATTCGGTTCCTGCCATTTTTAAACGTATTTGGTGTGTTGTTTTGCTCGAAAATATAGAAACACGTCTTACTGAATTTAAAAAAGAGCCTCTATCTAGAGTTAAAATATTTGGATTTTCTTTTGGGATTACGGCATCGTAATTTGGATATTTTCCATCGATTAATCTACAAACCATCTCGCTATTATTAAAGGTAAATTTTGCATTAGAATTGTTGTATTCTATTTTTACATTTTCTTGCGAGTTGCTTAAAATATTTTTTAATAAGTTTAAAGGTTTTTTTGGCATAATAAATTCAGAGGCTTCATCTGCTTTTAAATCGGTACGTGAATATTTTACCAATTTGTGTGCATCTGTTGCAACAAAAGTCAATTCATCTGTAGAGAATTGAAAGAAAACACCACTCATCACAGGTCTTAAATCGTCATTACCAGCAGCAAAAATAGTTTTTGAAATGGCATTTGCTAATACATTTCCAACAATTTTAGTAGTACTAGGTTTTTCTAGTTCAATTGCTTTAGGAAATTCTGATCCATCTAAATACGCTAATGCATATTTACCACTTTGCGAACTGATTTCAATAGTATTATTGTCGTCTGTTTTAAAGGTTAATGGTTGTTCTGGAAAAGTTTTTAAAATATCTAATAATAATTTTGCAGGTACAGCAATTTCTGCGGTATCGTCTGTTTCTACATCAATAATTGAAGACATGGTAGTTTCTAAATCTGATGCAGATACTTTTAATTGATTGGTACTTAATTCAAATAAAAAATTATCTAAAATAGGTAACGTATTATTGTTATTAATAACTCCTCCCAGAGTTTGTAAATTCTTTAATAATTGTGAACTGGAAACTATAAATTTCATACGGTTTTGTTTTATAATACTGTTTTTATACTTAAAAAAAGTAAGTTACAAATATAT
>WFMU01000360.1 GCA_015488935.1 Flavobacteriaceae bacterium
CTTGTGAATATCTAACTTAAAATGAAATGTATATTAACTCTATTTTATTCGTCTTTACTTCATTTAAAGTGTTATTTTTTAGGGTGTTAATTTTTAGTATTTAAATATTTTTTGACTATAAATCTAAATTTATTTAAAGCGTTTAGATATTACTATAAAAATTTATACTTGCTATAAAAAAGTATAAAAATGTATGCGAATAATAGGTAAAACTTAGGTAATGAATAGAGAGGAGAAAGGAAAAAGACATACTTTTAATCTACAAACCAAATATAGATAAAGAAATTTGTACTGATTTATTTGCCATATCTAAAACAAGTGGTAAGATGGTCATTAACCATTCCTGTGGCTTGCATAAATGCGTAGCAGATAGTAGAGCCAATAAATTTAAAACCTCGTTTTTTTAAAGTTTTACTCATGTTATCAGAAATTTCAGTTTTTGCTGGTACTTCATCCACCGATTTCCATTTGTTTATAATTGGTTTTCCAGCAACAAAACGCCAAATATAGTTAGAAAAACTACCATATTCTTTTTGTATTTCTAGAAAAATTTTGGCATTGGTAACAACAGAATTTATTTTTAGTTTATTTCTAACAATACCTTTATTGTTAAGTAATTCTTCAATTTTGGTTTGATTATATGTCGCAATTTTTTTAGCATCAAAATTATCAAAAGCAATTCGGTAATTCTCTCTTTTAGCTAAAATTGTTGACCAACTTAATCCAGCTTGTGCACCTTCTAAAGTTAAAAATTCAAATAGCAATCTGTCATCGTAAATAGGAATTCCCCATTCTTTATCGTGATATTCTTTTTCTGCTTCGTTTTTAGTAGCCCAATCGCATCTTTTTTTCATAAATTTCGTTTTAAGAATCTTTCAAATATAGGCTTTTTTTATTCTTGTTTGACAAAAGAAATAGAACTGCTTTGCATCTAAATATAAAGTGCAAGACTAAGCAAAAACTAATTGACAATTTATGTGTAAAAATAGGAAACTAGTTTACATCATTTGGTAAGTATTAACTCATGTTAAAAGACGGTTTAAATAGTTCAAACCGTCTTTAAATCTTATTTATTGTATCTTATTTAAAAATTATATTTAGCATAAAAGCTAAAGTTTCTACCAACTTCATAAATACGTCTGCCATTGTATTCGTCTGCATTTTTAAAGGCAAAGTTTAAATGGTTGTAATATGCCGTATCAAAAATATTTATTATAGAAGCTCCTAAACTTAATTTTTCAGATGGTTTATAGCCTAAACGTAAATCAAAAGTGTTGTAAGCAGGAGTTTCTGTTTCGTTAAAACTAGGTGAAAAATCGGCTTGTTTTGCTGCAAATTTAGAACGTAAATCCATCCAATATTTTTCTTTTTCGTATTTTAAACCAATATGAAAGCTCATTGGAGCAACTTGTGCTAATGGTTCGTTAAAAGTATCGTTATGTGCTTTGGTTAATGAAATATCCGATTTGAATTCTAAATCTTTAATAATTTTATAGTTAAAAAAAGCATCAAATCCATACTGATTTGCATCTACATTTACAAATTGTTTTGGCGCAACTGTTCCAGTACCTATAAATGCAGGATTTATTTTGGCAGTGATATAATCGTTCATTTTCGAATAAAAAGTGCTAACACCAAATCTGATTTTAGCCATTTTTTTTGCAACAGAAAATTCCAATTGGTTATTTATTTCAGGATTTAAGTATGGATTTCCAATATATTGACGAGAATCGGCACCAATTGTAAATCGATAAATATAACGTTCTACCATAGATGGTGTTCTTGTACCTCTACCAAAAGCCAATTGTAATTGTAATCCGTTATTTTTATATTTTGCCGAAATGTTACCACCGAAAACAACGTCGTTTATATCTTTTACGTTACCACCATAAAGGGCTTCATATTTAGCCGAAGGATCATCTATTCCTGCACTTACAAAATCGGTTCTTAAACCTATAGTAGTTGTTATTTTATTGGTCAATTTATAATTTGCTTCCGCAAAAATGCCATAATCTGAAATGGTTGCATCTTGCCAAACGGTAGATTTTTTTATTACTGGATTTGGTAATGGATTACCATTCATTGCATTAATGACAACCGTTTTATTTCCATCTCGTTTAATAATATCTGCATCTAAACCTGTATAAATTAGCAGTTTGTCTGAAGGAGTAATTCCAATTTCAAATTTTCCACCAATAGTATTAGAAGTTATTGGTGTACGTGCATCCATTGCAGGATAATTAGGACGAGTATGGTCTTCATTTTCGTAACCATTGGTCATTAAATGGTCAACAAAAGAGAAATAGCCTTTTGCAGAAACACTACTTATTTTATCTGAAATTTTATTTACCTTATAATCTAAACCAAGCATATAACTATCGTCTTTTGGCGAATCCATTGGTAAACCTGCGTGCATGATATTTTTACCAAATTTTTGTCGCCAATCCAATTGTAAACGTTGGTTATTACTTGGATTATATCCTGCTTTTATAGAATAACTTGTAGTTTCAAAACTAGAGGAGGTTTCTATGCCATCGCCATCTTTATAATTACCAAAATCTCTACGTTCTCCATCTAAAGTGATATCATATTTTTCTTTAGCATACATCAATTCAGCTCTAGCTACAAAATTATTTCCATTGGTTTCGTAACCACTTTGAATACTACCATTAATACCATATTTTTCTGGTGTTGGTGCTTTGGTAATCATATTAACAATACCACCAAAACTTTGACCAAAACGTACGGTAAAAGGACCTTTTACGACTTCAATTTTACGTACTTCTTCAGGTATAACATGTGCGGTAATTGGGTCCATACGATTTGGACAAGCATTTACCATTTTCATTCCGCCATCGTATTTAATATTCATTTGCTCGTATTTAAAAGCACGTAAGGATGGCTCGGTGGCTGTTGCACTTCTTTTTTGAATGCTAAAACCAGCAATATCATTAAATAAATCGGTTACGTTTCTTGGCTGACTTCCTTTTTTAACATCATCAACTACAATTACGGAGTGCGATATGTCTTGTAATGGATTTGATTTTACAATAATCTCATCTAAAGAAATTTTACTTTGTTTCATACAAATTTTTGGACAGTTGCATATTTGTTTGTTACAGTTACATACTGCTTTATCCATTGATTTATAACCTAAAATAGAGATTTCTAAAATTGCTTTTTTATCTGCTTTAATTTCAAATTTACCATCTATATCTGTTACGGTGTGTAGGTCTGAGCCTTTTACTTTTACCACTGCATTTGCTATTGGTTCTTTGGTTTTTTCATCGATAACCGTTCCTTTAATGGTTTTGTTTTGAGAAAAAGTTGCTATTGTTGTTAGTATGAACAGCAAACTTATATATACGTATTTTTTCATTTTGTTAATTTAATGTGTTGTTAATTTTGTTGATTTTAATTAGCATTCCAAAATACCTGCCTGTGTTTACAAACAGGCATTTTTGGAATAAAAATCACAATAGAATTAC
>WFMU01000361.1 GCA_015488935.1 Flavobacteriaceae bacterium
GGCTTTATTATTTAATAACATACTTTTTTCATGCAAAACATACGCATAACAATAACTAGTAAACAACAAAAAACTCTTATCAAGGGGAAAATAAGAGTTTTTCTAGTTCTTTAATAAAATTAAAGAGTTTTTTTCTTTTTCGTATCGTCGGCTAAATTAGACAACATTATTTAATTCTTGTTTGTAAAAAATGCAAATAATAAATATTTTTTTTGTAGTTTTAGCGAAAAATACCATGTCTTCAATTGATAATCATTTTATAAAAAATTTAAAATCTAAATGTCCTAAAAACGTTTCTTTTATAGATGAAATTTCCATGGCACTAGATATTAACTACGATGCAGCGTATAGAAGAGTTAATGGAAAAACATCAATCTCGTTAGAAGACGCTATAAAACTTTCTAAATACTTTAAAATTTCATTAAACAATTTGTTTAACTTAGGTAATAAAAATAGAATAACAATTACAAAGACAAAAGAGATTAAAAACGCTATTGATTTAGAAAATTATTTTAATAATTTAACAAAAGATTTATCCGTTTTAAACAACGATGCAAGTAGCGTTTTCTATAGTGCAAAAGATTTACCTATATTTTATGTTTTACAAAACAACCTTCTTTCTAAATTTAAAATTTACGTTTGGCTCTATATTTTAGATAAAGATGTTGCTAAAAAAAATATTCCATTTGAAAAATTTAATTTACCAATATCATTAATTCAAGCCGCAAAAAATAGTGGTACTGCTTATGGTAATGTTAGAATTACTGAACTTTGGAATTATGGTGTTATCGATAGTATTATCAATCAAATATCCTATTTCTTTGAAACTAAACTATTAAGTTATAAATCGGCATTAATCATTTGTGAAGATTTAAGAGATACCATTCTAAAAATTGAAGAATCTGCATATTTAGGAAAACGAAAAAATAAAAAACAAACCGAATTTCGACTATTTCATAATGAATTGTTAATATTAAACAATAATATCATTATCAAAAATAAAAATACCAAAACACTAATATCGCCATATTCGCTATTGCGATATTATAAAATTGAAGACCAATTTACTTGCAATACCATCTCCGATTTTTTACATGAACAATTGAGTAACTCAAAACTATTATCTAACACAGGAATTAAAGAACGTATCTTGTTTTTTAAACCAATTTACAATCAAATTGACCATCTACTCAAGCGACTAAAACTTTTAAATGAATTTCCTTTATAAATTAGTATTACTTTACCTCTATTTATACTTTTAAAAAAAATAAAAATATTTTTGTAACATTTTTTGTAATTCCTACGTATAATAAGTACGTAACTATTAAAACAGCTAAATAATATGAGACAACTAAAAATTACAAAACAGGTAACCAACCGTGAAACCGCATCTTTAGACAAATATTTGCAAGAAATTGGAAAAGTAGATTTGATTACTGCAGATACCGAAGTGGAATTAGCGCAGCGAATAAAAGCTGGAGATGAACGTGCCTTAGATAAATTAGTAAAAGCTAATTTACGTTTTGTTGTTTCTGTATCTAAACAATACCAAAATCAAGGATTAACTTTACCAGATTTAATTAATGAAGGTAATTTAGGGCTAATTAAAGCCGCAAAACGTTTTGACGAAACTCGTGGTTTTAAATTTATATCTTATGCGGTATGGTGGATTAGACAATCTATCTTACAAGCTTTAGCAGAACAGTCTAGAATTGTTAGATTACCACTTAATAAAATTGGCTCTATCAATAAAATTAATAAAACTTTTGCTCGTTTAGAACAAGATAATGAAAGACCTCCTTCTGCCGAAGAAATTGCAAAAGAATTAGACATGACTGTAAATGACGTTAAAGAATCTATGAAAAATTCTGGTCGTCATGTATCTATGGATGCACCATTAATTGAAGGTGAAGATTCAAACCTTTACGATGTACTTCGCTCTGGAGAATCTCCAATTCCAGACAAAAGTTTATTACACGAATCTCTAAAAGTAGAAATTTTACGTGCATTAGACACACTTACTCCTAGAGAAGCAGATGTAGTTTCGTTATACTTCGGTTTAGGTGAAGGACATCCGATGACTTTAGAAGAAATTGGCGAAACTTTTGAACTTACACGAGAAAGAGTTCGACAAATTAAAGAAAAAGCAATCCGAAGATTAAAACATACTTCTAGAAGTAAAATTTTAAAAACCTACTTAGGATAGTTTATCAAACAATTCCTAAAAAAACTCGCAATACTCTTGCGAGTTTTTTTATACCTTTACAAAATTATATATTCCACTATGAAACACCTAGTAGCTCCATCCATTTTAGCAGCAGATTTTGCAAACCTACAACGCGATGTTGAAATGATTAATACAAGTGAAGCAGACTGGTTTCATATCGATGTTATGGATGGCGTGTTTGTACCAAATATCTCTTTTGGAATGCCTGTTATTTCTGCCATTAACAAACATGCAAAAAAAACCTTAGACGTTCATTTAATGATTGTTAATCCAGATAAATTCATTACTAACTTTAAAAAAGTTGGTGCCAATATTTTAACTGTTCACTACGAAGCTTGTCCTCATCTGCACAGAACAATTCAAGCAATTAAAGATGCTGGTATGAAAGCAGGAGTTTCATTAAATCCACATACACCAATTGCCGTATTAGAAGATATTATTAGAGATATTGACGTGGTTTTAATTATGAGTGTTAATCCTGGTTTTGGCGGACAGTCCTTTATTGAAAACACCTATAAAAAAGTAATTCAATTGCGCGATTTAATTGATAAATCTGGCTCAAAAGCCTTAATAGAAATTGATGGTGGCGTTAATGAAAAAACTGGTAAAAAACTACTTGCCGCTGGTGCCAATGTACTAGTTGCAGGATCTTTTGTTTTTAAAAGCGAAAATCCTATAAAAACAATTAAAAAATTAAAAGAATTATAAAAATTGCACTAAATAATATTTTAAAACACATTAAAACACAAGCTATGCCCTACAAATTACTATTTATTTTAAGTTTTATTTCATTTTCTATATTTGCTCAAGTAAATCTTGGTGCAGATATAAACACCTGTGAAGGTAATACCATTACATTAGATGCAACAACTACTGGAGCAACACAATACCAATGGTTTTTTAACAATACCTTACTAAGTGGAGAAACCCAAGCAACACTATCTGTTTTACAAACTGGTTTATATAAAACTGTAGTTACTGCAAACGGCAATACCTATCAAGATGAAATAAATGTCACTTTTAACAATTTACCAGTAGCAAATTATATTACTGTTGCTGAATGTGACGATAATACACCAGATGGTTTTGTTAGTATTAATATTACACAATACGAATCTTCACTAACAGATAACCTTGTAGATAACGTTGTTCAATTTTATTTAACTTTATCTGATGCCGAAAATAATACGAATGCTTTAATTTCTCCTTTTACAAACACACAAGCATACAGCCAAGAGTTGTACGTAAGAGTAGAAAATACAACAACACTTTGTTATGCTATTTCAACTATAACCATTCATGTATCTACAATTCCAACAAGTTTAAATCCATTTGTATTATGTGAAACGGATGGAAATGGTACAGAAATATTCGATTTAACAAGTCTTCAAAATGGTTCAAATACTTATGTGTTTTACGAAACACTAAATGATGCACAAAACAATACCAATGCTATTGCAACACCAAATGCTTATACAAATCTTACCAATCCACAAACCATATTTGTTAGTATTAGCAATACTCTTGGATGTACAGGCATAGCAACTTTAGATTTACAAGTTTTTAACCAACCAGTAATTAATCCACCAACAGCAATACAAGCTTGTGTTACGAATCCTGATGGCTACGTACATTTTAGTTTTGGAAGTACAGATGCTGAAATTTTAGGAAGCTTAGACCCAACCATGTACACCGTTAGTTATCACAGTTCGCAAGACAATGCAAATACAGGAAGTGCGCCATACACAAGTACTTTTATTGATGCAGACACCACTTTTTATGTTCGTGTAGAAAATAATACTACTGGCTGTTTTGCAACTACTACTTTAGATTTAGTTATTACACAAGAACAAATTTTAACACCAATACATTTGGTTGTTTGCGATTCGGATAATGATGGTTTTGAAGTTTTTGACTTAACCTCTAAAACTGCCGAAATTTTAAATTCTTCTACAAGTACCTTGTCTTTTTATGAAACCTATTACAATGCACAAAATGGAACCAATCCTATTGCAAATCCACAAGCATATACAAATACTTCTTTAGCACAAACTATTTATGCAAGAGCCGAAGATGCTGGAGGTTGTATTAGTAACATAATCCATTTTCAATTGCGATTTTCCAATCCAGTTATTAATTTACCAGATGTTTTTATGTGTTTTAATGAAACCTATGTCACTTTAAATCCGGGATTTAATCCTGTTTTATATGATCTTGTTTGGACAGATGATAATAACAATACCTTAAGTACTGCAAATGTTCTCATAGTTACACAAGCTGGTACTTATCATCTTACGGTAACAGAAACTGCTACAAATTGTACAAGTACACAAACCGTTCATGTAGAAACTTCACAACCTTTTACGGTAAATACACCAAATCCAATTGCTGTTTGTATCAATAATAGTACAGGAAATGCTTTATTTGATTTAACTTCGGTAGAGGCAGATTTAGGTGTTTCTTTAAATGAATTTGCAATTACCTATCACGAAAGTATCGATTATGCTTTGGCTGGAGTTTATAGTATTCCCAATCCAGATGCCTACGAAAGTAATCTTAGTAATCGTACTATTTCTATTCGAGTTCAAAGTATGGAAGGTTGTGCTGTTGTTGTTCCGTTAGATATTTATGCCGTAAGTTGTGCAGATGCCGATAATGATGGTGTTGCAGATATAGATGAAGACTTAAATAATAACGGAAATCTATACGATGATGATACGGATATGGATGGAACTCCGAATTATTTAGATAGTGATGATGATGGTGATCTTGTAGATACGAATATCGAAATTAATATTGTTTTGAATAAAATTTTACATCCTTTTGTAGATACAGATAATGATTTAATAGAGAATTATTTAGATAATGACGATGATGGTGATGGTCTTTTAACCATTAATGAAGATTATAATCACAATGGCAATCCATCGGATGATGATACCAATGCTAATAACATTCCAGATTACTTAGAGGCAAGTGTTACTTTACATACTTCTAATTTTATAGCGAGTGATTTTAAGGTTTATCCAAATCCTGCAAAGACAGTTATTACTATAAATTTAAGTGAATATGTTTCTAAAAACATGCACGTTTCTATGTATAATTTACAAGGACAAATAGTAAAAGAGGTAGATTTAGATGCTAAAACAACTTCGATTTCATTATCTGGTTTAAAAAGTGGTGTTTATTTCTTGAAATTTAAGAATGATGCTGGAAGTTTTACTACAAAGTTACTTGTGGAGTAAAGCTATTTTTGTGATTACTTAATCTCGATACCATTTTTCTTCGTGTTTCTGAAAAATCACTCAATAGGACGTGCTCAAAACTAGCACGAGATAAAGTAAGAGTATTACATATTTTTTAATATTTCTTTATCTTTTTTAGTCATTCCTTGCACTACCAAGTCATAAGAATGATTGAGTAATTCTATAAATAAAGCATCATCCATTAATGTTTCTACATTTACCGAATTCCAGTGTTTTTTATTCATGTGAAAAGCAGGAATAATGCTTTCAAATTCTTCTCTAAGCTCCATTGCTCGTTCTGGATTACATTTTAAACTTACCTTAAAAGCATCCGCACTTAGCGATGTTAGTGCAAACATTTTATTTAAAACTTTAAAAACCAAAACGTCTTCATCAAAAGGAAAACTTTCGGTCACTCCTTTTTTACTTAAACAATAATCTCGAAACGCTTCTATATGCATCTTTTCTTTTTTTAACTTTAATTATTATCAAAAATAGTGATTTTATAAAATGAAATGTACTTAATTTTAGTATTTTTACGATATTACTAATCTACTTTTTATGAAAATTGAAGCTAATAGCGTGGCGGAATACCTAAAAAATAGTAAAAAAAATGGAAGATATTCCGTTTGATTTAATTGTAGAATTAATGCAGAAATATTCGGTTAAGATTGGATTTCGCAATACGAAAGTGTTACAAAAAAATAAAAAATTTATATAAAAATACAGAAATGAAAATAGCTATTATAGGAACTGGAAATTTAGGAAAATCTATTGCAAATGGTTTGTTAGAAGCCAATGTGGTAAAACCAAAAAACTTAACTTTAACGAAACGGAATTATAAATCGCTCCAAAATTTTAAAAATTTAGGCGTACATATTACGGCTGATAATATAGAGGCAATTAAAGGAAAAGATCTTGTTTGGCTCTGTGTTCAGCCACATAAATTAGAACAAGTTTTAGACGATATTGCAATGAAATTAGACAATCAGATTGTAATTTCTACCATTACTGGTGTAACTTTAAAAGATTTTGCTTCTAAAATAAATAGTTCGGTTACTTTGTTTAGAGCCATGCCAAATACTGCCATTGCTATAAAAGAATCCATGACTTGTATTGCTACTAATAATGCTTCGGAAGAACAAAAAAAATTAGTTGCAAATTTATTTTCACACCTTGGTACATCGTTATTTATTGATGATGAACTAATGGGTTCAGCAACCGTTTTGGCAGCAAGTGGAATTGCTTTTGCACTTCGTTATGTTAGAGCAGCCATGCAAGCTGGAATTGAAATCGGTTTTGAAAGTGACGAAGCTCAAAAAATAGCTGCACAAACTATTAAAGGTGCTACTTCGCTAATTTTAAAAAATAACAACCACCCAGAAAGCGAAATTGATAAGGTTACCACACCTCTTGGTATTACCATTACTGGTTTAAACAAAATGGAACAAGAAGGTTTTAGTTCTGCTTTAATTCATGGTATTCAGGCTTCGTATCATAAAATTAAGATGTTGAAATAAATGTTGGATTTTGAATTTTGAATTTTGGGTTTTGGGTTTTGGATTTTGAATTTTAGGTTTTGGATTTTGAATTTTGGGTTTTGGGTTTTGGGTTTTGGGTTTTGGGTTTTGGATTAGGAATAAAAAAATAAAAAAGGATAACAAAATGTCTATCGAAATAAAAAATATAAGTAAACAGTACGGTAATCAAAAAGCATTGGATTCCATTAGTTTTTCGATTAATTCTGGCGAAATTGTGGGCTTTTTGGGTCCTAACGGTGCTGGAAAATCTACGTTGATGAAAATTATTACTACCTACATTCAGCAAGATGATGGTGAGGTAATTGTCAATGGTTTTAATACTTTAACGGATAGTTTGTCTGTTAAAAAATCTGTTGGTTATTTACCTGAGCACAATCCACTGTATTTAGAAATGTATGTTAAAGAATATTTGCATTTTTTGGCTTCTTTACACAAAGTTTCTAAAACTCGTATTGATAAAGTAATTGCTTTGGTTGGTTTAACTCCAGAGCAACATAAAAAAATAAAACAACTTTCTAAGGGTTATCGACAACGTGTTGGTTTGGCTGGTGCCCTGCTTCACAATCCTGATGTATTAATTTTAGATGAGCCTACTACTGGTTTAGATCCAAACCAGTTGATGGATATAAGAAACTTAATTCGAGAAATTGGAAAAACAAAAACAGTACTTTTTTCTACACATATTATGCAAGAAGTAGAAGCGGTTTGTGACCGTGTAATTATTATTAATAAAGGAAAATTGGTTGCCAATAGTTCTTTAGAAACATTAACAAAAGAGCAATCGCTAACTACTGTTTTTACCGAATTAACAAAATAAATCTATCTTTGGTTAATGAAATTTTCTAAAAACAGCAATATTATTCGTTCTGTATTAATTGTAGTTTCTTTTATAATTGTTACTGCTATTTTATGGAATACTTATGTCTTTTTTCAGAAATTTAAAGAGGAAGAGAGAACAAAAATGGAGATTATTGTTGCTGCACAAAAAGAAATGGCCGAAAATCCTTTGTCTCCAAACCAAGTGAAACTGCCTTTAAAAATTTTAGATAGTAACTTAAACATAGCCATGATTATTACTAATGGTGAAGGAAAAATTGCTTTTACTAAAAATCTAGATTCCATCAAAGAAAAAGATAGTGTGTATTTAGCCAAACAATTGGCTATTATGAAAAAAAATAACAAACCAATTGATGCTAGTTATGTTATAGAAAATGAGAAAATTGTACAAACACTCTATTATAAAGATTCGGATTTACTTACCAAATTAAAGTATTATCCGTTGGCATTACTATTAATTTTACTTCTTTTTGGTACGGTAATTTATCTGGTTTTTAAATCTTCTAAAGTTGCCGAGCAAAACAAACTTTGGGCTGGTATGGCAAAAGAAACTGCGCACCAAATTGGCACTCCTTTATCTTCGCTTTTGGGTTGGGTAGAAATTTTGCGAATGGATAATGTTGCAGAAAGTACGGTTTTAGAAATTGAGAAAGATGTGAATCGTTTAAACACTATTGCCGATCGTTTTTCTAAAATTGGCTCTATTCCAAATCTAGAAAAAATCAATGTTTCCGAAGAAACTAAAAGGTCTTTTGATTATTTAAAATCTAGAAGTTCTAAACAAATTAATTTTAATTTTAAAACTAACGATGCTACTATTTCTGTACTCGCCAACAAGCAACTTTTTTCTTGGGTTATAGAAAATATTATAAAAAATGCTATTGATGCCATGCAAGGAAAAGGAAAATTAGACTTAGAAATAAAATCCGACAATTTGCATGTTAAAATTTTTATTACCGACTCTGGTAAAGGAATTCCGAAAGCAAATTTTAAAAAGGTTTTTGAAACTGGTTTTACAACAAAAAAACGCGGTTGGGGTTTGGGTTTATCGCTTGCTAAACGTATTATTGAAGATTACCATAATGGTAAGATTTATGTAAAACATTCTTCAAAAAATAAAGGTACTTGTATTGCTGTTTCTTTAAAAAAGGTTTAATACCAATTCAAAACAATACCGATTTTATAAATCCGTTATTTACAACATTAGGTTTTATTGCTTATGTATAATTTTTATCTTAAAGTCAAATAATTCTTTTGGATGTTCTAATTCTAATGCTTTTGAAAGGGCATAAACGGTACTTATTGTAGTATTTATTTCTCCTCTTTCTATTCTTCCAACTTGAGATATTAGAATGTTTGCGTCATAAGCTAAACTCTCTTGAGAAAGTTTTTTACGCTTTCTTATTTTTCGTAAGTTCTTTCCAAACAATATACTAAATGCTATATCTTTTACATTTATCATATTGTAAAATTGAACTCTATTTAAAAAAATTATCAACTCATATATGCGTTATTTAAAAAATATTATTATATTTGCTCCAATAAAAATTGCATTTGAACTTCCCCCTTTTTAGAGAATGCTCTTTTATTTGTTATGCTGTGCATATCTAAAAATAAATTTATTAAC
>WFMU01000362.1 GCA_015488935.1 Flavobacteriaceae bacterium
ATTCACCAGCTTTTATAATGAAACAATCACATACAACTCCAGAAGAAGCCTACAAAATTTTTAATGATTTAAAAGGAAAACTCTTTGTTCCGATGCATTATGGCACTTATGATTTATCTGATGAACCATTAGGCGAACCTATAAAACGACTGAATAATTGTTTTAAAAATGAAGAAAAAAAATTAAAGATTGTTAAGGTAGGAGAGAGTTATAGCTTAAATATGTAATAAATATTAATGTTTATATATGATATTAAAGCAAAGTTTAATATAAAATAGCTTAGCAATATAAGCTAAATTCTAATTCATGTTTTATACTAAAAAAATAACACATTAAAATTTAATATTTGCCGTGTTATTTTTTTATTTTAATATAAAATGAGCTATTTATATAATAGTATGGTCACCCAAAATTTCAGATAATGGCATACCCCAACTTGGAACTTTACCACCTAAAGTTTTATACATTGTTTTAAAGCCCATTTTTAATATATAAGGTGTGTAGCCCATTTTTAAAATGCTTGTATTTCCTCCCCACCATTCATCAGTATGCATATAAAATCCTTTGTGATTTCCCATATCTCCAAAGCAAACTACCATAGGATGCAATGGGTCTATTTTTTCACCATTTTCTAAGACTTCATTTGCCAAAACTTTAGATGCAATTTCACATTCCATATGTCCTAAAGAACCTAATTTTGGTACGGTAACTGCTGCTGCATCACCAACGGCAAAAATTTCTGGATAATCAGGGTTTCTCATATAATAATCTGTAATTACAAAACCTTGGTCATCTGTAAAAGGTAAATTTTTCATAAAACTGTGGGGTTCCCAATTTGGAAAAATAATTTTCATTTCCGCTTCTAAACTTGTACCATCTTTAAATTCGATACCATCTTTGTAGATACGTTTAATACCTATAGTTCCTTTTTTATAACCATATCCCATTCCAGACATCATTGGCAATAGTTGTTTTAGAATAGTTTCTCCAGCATCTTCAGCAATCACTTCAGCAGGAGTAAAAAGTGTAATATTTTTTTCCGAACCTTTTTTATGATGTTTCAACCAGTCTGCCATTGAAAAAGCCAACTCTACAGGTGGTCCTTCACAAGCGGCAAGTGCTGTTGGCATTTTAGGTAATTTTGGACTTTGTCCTTGAATAAACCTATCTGAACCGATAGCAATATGGCCACCTTTATAGTCATTGTATAAATATTTTCTTACTTCATTACCATAAAAGGTATCCGAAAAAGTATGTCCAAATTCTGCAAATCCTTCAATTTTATCATAAGCCAATTTACAACCTAGAGCAACTACCAAATAATCATATTCGATGCTTTCTTGTCCTGAACCTACTCTTTCATTTGGGGTAAAATATACCTTTTTATTATCGGCATCAATATTTTCAACTTCTCCTTGAATAAATTCCGAACCATCCGATTTTAAGAACTTTTGAAATTCAAATTCTAAAGTATCTGCTGGATTGTGATTGTTAAATACTTCAATGGGAATGTTAGGTATAAAATTGATGTAGTTTTTTCGATCAATTACGGTAATTTCTAGATGATCTCCCGCTTCTTTGTGTAGATAACGAGAGAATGTTAAACCTGCAAAATTACAGCCTAAGACCAATACTTTTTTTTGTTTCATATTATTTAATTTTTAGCATAAAAATTATATAGAATTATAATTTATTAGTAATAAATCTACTGCAATTTAGACATTTATTTTAAATTATTGTCTATTATAAAAGAAATTTATTAGTACTATTGTAATCCATTTTAATTTTACTTTAATGAAATTACCAAATAAAAGAACTATTCATAGAAATCTTGCTTATTTTTATGTGGGTTTAATCATTTCTTTTGCCTTTTCAGGAATACTAAATAACCATCGTAATACTTGGGATTTGCCTACCAATTATACTTACGAAACCAAGGAGTTTAAAATTCCTGTTCCTGTAGATAAAAGTCAGTTTAAAACTAAAAAACAAATCGCCGTATTTGCTAAAAAACACTACAATAAAGCCAAATATTTAGGCAATAGAATACGTGGCAATAAATTAAGAATGTTCTATAAAGACAATACTATTGTAGATTTAGACTTGTTTATGGGATTAGGCGAAATAGAATACCGTAGAAAAACACCAATTATAGGACATACTAAGTTTTTACATAAATTTACCAATGATTTTTGGGTATTGTATTCCGATATTTTTGCCGTTTCTTTAATCCTTATTGCTATCACAGGTATGTTTATGCCAGCAGGTAAGAACAGCTTTAAAAAAACAGGATGGAAAATAGCCTTGTTAGGTTTGCTTGTTCCTATTATTGTATTAATCTTATTTGGGTAAAATTATTTT